>CAMZGI010000038.1 GCA_947306305.1 uncultured Fibrobacter sp. | reverse complement strand
CTATCATCGCCCGCTGGTGCATGGTTCACAACCAAGAAAACTTCCTTTACACGCATTTTGAAGAAATTTGCGACATTCTCGCCAAATACGATGTTTGCGTATCTCTCGGCGATGGGCTCCGTCCGGGTTCTACCGCCGACGCAAACGACATGGCGCAATTCTCCGAGCTCGACACGCTTGGCGAACTCACCGAAATCGCATGGAAGAAGGGCGTGCAAGTGATTATCGAAGGTCCGGGTCATGTGCCGATGCACAAGATTCGCGAAAACATGGATCGCCAAATCGAAATGTGCCACAACGCGCCGTTCTACACGCTTGGCCCTCTCACGACCGACATCGCGCCGGGTTACGACCACATTACGTCTGCAATCGGCGCTGCCATGATTGGCTGGTACGGAACCGCCATGCTCTGCTATGTGACCCCCAAGGAACATTTGGGCCTCCCCGACAAGAACGACGTTCGTGAAGGCGTGGTAACATACAAGCTCGCCGCCCACGCGGCAGACCTTGCCAAGGGGCACTTTGCGGCACACTTCCGCGACGACGCGCTTTCTCGCGCCCGTTTTGACTTCCGCTGGTACGACCAGTTCGCGCTTTCGCTCGACCCGGATCGCGCTATGGAGTTCCACGACGAAACTCTCCCCGGCAACAACGCCAAGGCTTCGCATTTCTGCTCGATGTGCGGCCCGAAATTCTGCTCGATGCGAATTTCCCGTGACATTCAGGAATACGTGCGTACAGGCAAGCTCGACCCCAAAAGCGATCCGCTTAAGTAACTGACCTTATCTTTAACCCGTCTCATCTGGAGGTGTCCATGGAAAACGGAAAGAAAATTCTCAATGAGTTTATAAAAGCCAAATTCGCTGACATGAACGAACTCAAAAAGGAATTGTTCAAAGCGGGCGAAGCCGCCTTGGACGAAGGCTGGACATTCATGGATGCCACGTTCCAGCTGGGCGGAAAAGCTAGGGACGAGGGGCTTTCGCCAGACGAAGTCGAAACGATTTTGCGTAACGCGTTCTCTGACGAGCGGCGTAAAACCGACCGCGAAGAAGAACAAAAGAAGGCTGCGCAAGCTCAGCCTGCACAGGCCACACAACCTCAACAAGCTCCGCAACAGACAAATGCAGCGCCGAACATGCAAGCGATGCACCCTGCAATGGGCGCCGGCATGGGGCCCACCATCATCTCGCCGTTCTCGGCTAGCATGATGGAGCAGATGATAGCCCTTGGGCTTGACACCCAATCGCTAGAGCTGTTGCAGAACTTCAAAATCGACCCCGAAGCGCTCTCGATTCCATGGCCCGCCCCCGATTGGCGCAAAGACTTGGCCAAGTTGCTGAACGCCACGTTCAAGCCCGACGAAACGGTCGAATTCAAGATTTCGAACACGCCCAAGAGTTCTAGAGAACTTGTATCCAATATCGTGGGGCAAGACGACGGGCTCAAGAAAATCATGAAGCAGCTCGACAGCCCCGATGGAGCGCTTTTGACGATTAACGCAGTCAAAAGCGGAGCGGACGCAACCGACGAAAGCTGGCATTACCGTTACGTTGTCGTTGACAACCCCAAAATGTCGCTGGCAAAACAGCTCGCTTACTACAAAGCGCTGAACCTCCCCTGCGCAGCCCTCGTGAACACGGGCGCAAACTCCGTGCAAGCTTGGATTAAAATCGAAGCGAACGACCTCGAAGAATACAACGAACGCGTTGATTTCTTGTTCAAGACGCTCGACGAGCAAGGCTTCAAAATCGATGACGGGAACCGCAACCCGAACCAAATGGTTCGCATGCCGGGCGTGCTCCGCAACGGCAAGCAGCAATACCTTATCGCACTCGAACAAGGCGCTAAAAACTTCACCGAATGGCGTGACTGGGCCGAATACTCGCTCGACGGAAAACCGCTTATCGAACTTGCAAGCGATAACGAACAACCACCCAAAAAAGATCCTTGCATTATCGAAAACGTGCTGCAAGCAGGCGAATTTTTCTTGTTCACTGCGCCCCCCAAAAGCGGAAAGTCGCTCGCCCTTTTGGACATGGCGCTTTCCATTTGCCATGGCGAAGACTGGTTTGGCAACACGACAAAAGCAAACGACGTTTTGTTCATCAACATGGAACTCACCAAGTCCGTATTCTTGAACCGTCTCTTTTTGCTGGGCGCAAAACGAAAGCTCAACGCGAGCACACCCAAGTTCGGTTTCTTGAACCTTCGCGGAACAGCGCTCTCGCCGCTCGAAATTGCGCAACTTATCGCCAAGCGAATCCAAGGCGCCAAAAAGCTCGAAAATCACGATTACAAAGTTGTCGTGATCGATCCTGTTTCTGCAGTCCTTCACAATCCCAAGTCCGCAAGACTCAGCGGCTCGCCGCACCAAATCCTGATGCAGATGATCGACTCGATTATAGCCCTTACCGGTTGCGCGGTCGTGACTTCGTGTAACCTCAACGAATACCCGTATCTTGAAGCTCGCGCAGACAGCGTCATGTCGCTCTCGCCCGTCGAAGGAAGCCTCAACATGTACCAGATCAACGGCTCGTTCCGAGAATTTCCAAAGACGCTCGCCCGCGAATGCTCATGGATTTATCCTAGATTTATCGTATAAACTTCAACACGATTTTTAAGATGTACAAAAAACAGAACAATCGTTTTTCAGGCCGCACTGCAAGCAACATCGCAGGCAATAGAATCGGCAAACCCCAGACCGGAAGCAGATTCCACGCTTCCAGAAAATCCGACATCCGCAGAGATGACAAATTCAAGGAACTGAACGAAAAGCAAGACGTTCAGACTAAAGAAGAAAAGCTTGCGCCACGCCGCATTCCGTCTTTCGACGACATCAAGACCCAAGTTGGCGCATGGCTGAAAAACGACCGCATTCCGGGAAAATTGCAAGCATGGTTTACCGCCGATGCAAACCCCGTCAATAGCGACTGGAGAATCGTCAAAGAGTACCGTGGCGTACAAGAAATCCTCACCATTGACGCTCCGTCCCACGACATGAAGCCAATTGACTTGGTGAACCGCGTCATGGAACAGCTCCACAAGGAGCACTTGCACGTATTCAAAAAAGCTTTACGCCAAATTTGGTTCCGCTCCACAGGCGATGGACGTTTTGCAATTCTCGTACAAGTGAACGTGAAAGGGAAAATTTCGGCTCACGGCTACAAGACTTTCGTGAGCTTCCTCGAACGCAGCTGCCCCGAAGTCATCAGTTGCCACCAAATCCAGTGCTTGCCCGACCACCTCTTTGACCCCGCCTACGCGCAGGGAATGAAAGTCGAATCCAAATGCTCTTTTGGCAACGACCTCATGCCGATTGCCGGCACCGGTTTTTACATGCACGTTCTGGACTGGACTCCTCGCATCAAGGATGCTTGGATAGGGCTTCCGCTTCGCATCAAAGATGCCATCCACCCCAACCCAGAAGACCGATTCTTTGAATTCTGCTCTGGTCCCTCTTACGTTTCTGCCACCCTCGCCTCTTGCTTTAAGCAAGTCGAAGCACTCGACTGCCGCGAATCCGCCATGCAGTCGTCAAAGGCGAATATCCGCAACCTCGCTTCGCAGAACATGAGGTTCCACCGCAGCCACTTGGACGCAAACTTCATCTCGAAATTCTTCTCCAAGAGCGACAACGCCGAAGGCCGCTGGACGTTCTACATCAACCTGAACGAAAGCGACATCATCTCCTCGGAAGTCGAACACACGCTCGCGGCATCACGTCCCGAAAGAATCCTTTTGCAGACGGGCAACCTCGAAACAGCCACCCGCGAAATCAAGGCGTTCCGCAACGAAGGCTACGTGCTGCGCAAGAGCATTCCGCTCTACCTCGAACCCGGTCGCGGAAAATTCGAGATTCTCTTCTTGTTCGTCCCCGACAGAATCGGACTTTTGGGGCAAAATCCAGCTCAGGCGCACCGTTCTAGGAATATTCAACGTCCTAAAGAACGCCCGATGCGCGCGAATACCTCTGATATTCCGCATTTTGTGCAAAAATCACCGTCATTTAAGCAAAGAAAAGATTAAATTAATATTTGGTAACAAAAAATTAAATTGATTATTAAATATTTGGCTTAGGGAAAAGTATGCGATTTTTAAAATGTGCTTCGATCTGTCTTGGGCTCTCGGCTCTGATAGCATCTGCCTATGTTGTAAAAAAAGGCGACACCCTTTGGGACTTGAGTGGCGAATTCTTGAACGACCCGTTCGCTTGGCCTGACCTTTGGGAAAACAATAGGCACATCGAAGACCCGCACTGGATTTATCCGGGCGACTCCATCTATTTAGGCGAGGGCATCAAGGACGACTACCGTCTTCCGAGAACAAGACCTTGCGAAGCGGCTGTCGCCGATTCCAACTTGCCCAAGTACATCAAGGCTGCTGGCTGCGACGAACGCGATGCCCGCAACGGCGACTTTGAAAATATGCTGGGGAACCTCCGCGAAAAAGACAAGAAGCAGAAGAAGAAAAAAATCGCAGACTCCTACTTCTACCAGAAGCGTCCCGAACCAAAAATCTTTAACGGCTACTACCAAATTCTCGCTCCCGAAATCTACACGCTGGATTCGATTCGCAACGACAAGCGTTTCTTCTCAATCCGTTCGGGCGAAAAGAAAGAACCGATTATCCATATTCCTGAATCCGAAGTTGTCGTAGGCATTGGACGCAAGACCAATTCCAATATTAAAAAGGGCGACTTGGTCGAAATCGTAGATGCACGCGCGGTCGAAGTTCCTACACACAAGGGAAAGAGCTTTGACAACTTTGCTCTAGTCCGCCTTTCGGGATATGCAAAGATTACTAGCGTGGGCGATACGCTTTCTAGAGCTAGAATCGTTCAGAGCTTCAAAGAAATCAAGATGGAACATTCCAAGGCCCGCTTAAAAGAACCGCTCCAAATCTTGAACGTCTCTGGCTATACGGCAGTTCCCGAAGCAAAGATTGAAGAAATGGCGATGATCCGCTACACGATGGACCCGATGCTCATTATCGGAGCTTACGCCTACATCTTAGTCGATAAGGGCGAAAAGCAAGGATTCAACACGGGTGATGCAATCGCCATTTGGGAAGAAGACAACTCCGACGCAGGACTTCCGCCAAGACTCCTTGGACGAGGCATCATCGCAAGAGCAACCGACAACGAATCGACGGTGCTTGTCCGCGAGACCTACTCCAACAGCCGCCGCATAGAAATCGGACACAAAGTATCCCTGACTCATAAGGCCAACTTAGCTCAGTGACAAAGAACTTATTGATAATTGTAGGCATTGCAATTTCGATTCTAGCCATTTTTATGGCCGGAAGCGTTCTTATATTAAATTATCCTGAATTGTTGGCACATATTCCATTTTAGGGAAGCGAGCTTCCAATGCGGATATCTCGTAGCAATCTTCTGTTTCTCTCCTTTTTTGCAGGGGGAATTGTCTTGCCTACGGCAATTCTTTCGTTCTTGAGCGTTCGCAACATCCAGAACGAAGCCTACCTTGCACAAAAGAACTTTAACGAAAGCACGACGACATTCCGCGAAGAATTAGAAGCCACAGTCAGCAAAGAGCAGAACAAGATTTTCCAAGAAATCAAGTCCGCATCGCTCTACCTTTACGAGCAGCCGCATAGCCTTTTAGACTTTGGTAACGCCACGCAGTTCAAGACAGTGAACGGGATTGAAGCCATGCTCCTTTACAACAAAGGAGTGCTCATCTACCCCGACATCTCGTCCAAGCATTTTTCAAAGACTTCGGACTTTTCAAACAGCGTAGCAAGCCCATTTGAAAAGTTGCTGTTCCGCGAAGAATACACGTCCGCCATGCCGCAACCGGCTGGGCTTTCTAAATCCGCTAGGCAGCTCCGATTCTCGTTCGATTCCGTAGATGACCAAGTTCAAAACCTCTTGGGTCTAGTCCGCATCGCGTACAAGACCAAAGACTACGACGAAGCCCTCCGCCTTTTGAACATTCTTGAAGAGCATCCGCACCAGCAGGGCTACTTGCACTCCGACCTCACGCGTTCGGTGAACTTGCTGCACTTTGAAATCCTTGTTGCGCAAAAGAAGCACAAAGAAGCCGAAGACTACAGCCTCTCCGTGTTGAACCAGTTTTTGCAAAGCGAGAACATCGAAAATCTTTCGTCGGCAAAGTTCTTCTTCGAAACGACGTTCACGCAAATCCTCTCTTTTGAAAACTTGAGCCAAGAAAAGCGCGAAGCGTTCTGGAACTTGCGAGAAAACTTCAACCGCCAGCTCGGCTACATGGACATTTTCTTTAGCAACAAAGATATTGTCCTCTCGCTTTTGAACAAAGAAACATCATCCAAGAACGGAATTGACGTGATGAGCGATCGCAAGGCGACGTTTGTCAAGATGAGCTACCCGATTTTGTCGGGCGACCAAGTGGTCATCGCCAAGGTGAACATCGACGAATACCGCGAACGCATGCGATCCAAGCTAAAGACCGCTTCGCAGGGCTGGAAGGGCATTCCCTATTCCGTCACCGAAGGGGCGGACAAGACGCTTATCCTTGGGCATGTTTCGGACAGTTCGGCTGTTTTAAATCAAGTCCGCCTAGACAAAGTCATTTCTTGGACGCTCACTTTATACGAAAAAGGGCTTAGCGAAATCAAGCGGGATACCCGCAAACGCATGTTCCTCATGTACGGGCTTTTGTCGTTCTCGCTCATTACCGTGCTGTTAGGTTGCATCGTGATGTTTAGATTCTTAACGCAAGAGCACAAGCTTTTGGCGATGAAGGCGAACTTCTTGTCGAGCGTGTCGCACGAGCTCAAAACGCCGCTAACTTCCATCAAGATGTTTGCAGAAATGATGGCTCGCGGGCGCGTGCAAAAGACAGAAAAAGTGCAAGAGTATTCAGGGTTGATTGGCAAGGAAGCAACCCGACTCGAAAACTTGATTGGCGCAATTCTCAACTACACGCGCATGGAAAACGGCAAAGGAGCGTTCCATTGGGAAAAGCTCGACTTTTCCGCTTGCGTGCAGAAAGTTTTTGACAACGTAGAAGACATCGGTGTAGAAAAAGGGCTTATGTTCAATACAAAAATTGAACCCGGCTTATTCGTGATTGGCGACTACACAGCCCTTTACAGCCTTGTGCAAAACCTTATTGAAAACGCGATTAAATATACGAACGCCCCTGGGGATATCACCATAACGGTAGCCCCCGACGAAGACCGAGTCGTTTTCTCCGTTGCAGATACCGGAATCGGCATCCCGTCTTCGGAACAAAAAAATATATTTAATGATTTTTATAGAGTCGGCGACGAAATGACACGAAGCACAAAAGGCTCTGGCCTTGGGCTTGCTATTGTGAAGCGTGTTGCAGAAACGCACCATGCGACTATTTCGCTCACCAGTAAACCCGGCAAGGGCTCCACTTTTACCGTTCGATTCAAAAAGGCAGAATGATTATGCAGCAACATAGAATCCTCATCGTAGAAGACGAAGAAATCATCCGGCTTGGGCTCCAAGACAACTTCGAACTCGAAAATTACGAAGTCGAAACCGCTTGCGACGGCGACGAAGCCATTGCCAAAACGGACTCGTTCCAACCGCACCTGATTTTGTTGGACGTGATGCTCCCCAAGAAGAGCGGCTTTGAAGTCTGCCGCTTTATCCGCAAGAAGCACCCGGAATGCATCATCATCATGCTCACCGCCAAAACCGAAGAAACGAGCAAGGTGGCTGGGCTCGACATGGGCGCGGACGATTACGTGACAAAGCCGTTCTCGATTCTTGAACTTTTGGCCCGCGTCAAGGCGTTCCTCCGCAGAATCGACCTCCAGAAGCAACCTGCAAAGCAGCTTGCTTCTGTCGATGCAATAGACTTTGCAGACATCCATCTGGATTTCAAGAAATACATCGCGACCAAAGGAGGAAACCCGCTCGAACTCTCGACTAGGGAATTTCAGATTCTCAAGTATTTTTGGCAGCGCCGTGGCGAAGTCATTTTACGCGAAGACCTGCTGCAAGACCTTTGGGGATACACGCCCGACAACATGCCTTCCACGAGAACGATCGACAACCACATCGTGAACTTGAGACGCAAACTCGAAGACGACCAGGCTAATCCAAAAATCATCCTTTCTATTCGCGGAGCAGGCTACAAGTTCGATGCTTAACTTTGGGCAAAAAGAAAACAACTTCTGCAAGACGTGGATTATCGCAATCCTCGCCCTTTGCTCGCTGTTTTCTAGCGTATCCTTCGCAAGCAAGATGGCTTCCCAGCTGCAAGAAGCCATCTACCTTTTTGAAATGAAGGGCGAAGTCGATGACGCTATCCGATTGCTCGAAAAAATATCGCGCCAAGGCGACAACGACGATAAAGAATCTGCATTCTTCTATCTCGGAAAAATCTACGACATGGCAAACAACAAGGCTCAGGCGAACCATTTTTACGCCCGCAGCCAAGCCATAAACACGTCCACCAGCAAAGCCTACTGGCTAGCCCAACGCGATGCCGCCACTAGTTTTACTCCCGAAAAGCTTTTGCAAAAGACCATCACGGTCAAAAGCCCCATTCGCAAATTCTTCGACGGCAAGAACGCGAACATTCTCTTTGAAAACGGACATATCGCAAAAATCGAACGCGGAAAGCTCACGGAAATTCAATCCAAGCTCGAAGAAGGCGACATTCTGTTGCAAATCGATGCCGATGGAATGTGGTACCAAAACGCTACGCGCGACACGCTTTTTTACAAGCCGCACAACGCGCCCAACCAAAAACTTTCGTACCCCATAAGAGACGTTACGCAATTTGCCTCTATCAATGGCGAAGCCATCGCTACCACCGACAAGAACATTTACGTCATCAACCGCAAAGGGGCGTTTATTAAAGGCAACAACAACTTTGCCTCTTGCCAACTGCAACACGAGAAGTTCGGGAACGACTTCTTTATACTGAACTGCCCAGACAATGCCCTCCACATGATTTCTACAAACACGGCAGCCGAAGTTTCGACTATCGCCCAATACGACGTCATCCAGCAGACATTCGTGTTTAAGGACAAAATCTACTTGGTTTCAGGGAACGTCCTTTTCTGCTATACGTTGCAGAACCACAAGACTCCGCTTTGGAAAATGAATGTCGGGAACATCGAAAGCATCCACGAATTCGAAAACAACATCGTCACGCTAGAAGCTTCGGGAAAAATTACGCTGTACGACAATTCCACGGGAGCCATTCTTTCGAGCATCCGCGTGAACGCGTCCAGCATTTATCCGCTCGCCCAAGGAACGCTTGGACTTTTCTCGAACGAAGGTTCGCTCATCACCGTCGATACGCTCTTGCGACCGCTGTGGGGGTTCAACTTTGCAAAGCCGCCCATTTCACACCCCATCGGCAAACCCAAATACATTTACATTCCCGTTGACGAAAGGAAAATTTACGCCATCGACGCGCATTATTACGGACAACGTCCGCTTTACTCCAGCAAGCTTGCGACCAAGGCTATTTACCAAGCAAAGCAAGACAAATGGGATAACATCGCCACGGTAATCGACTCGATTATCAAAAACGAACCCGGCAACGCCGAAGCGCATTTCCTCAGGGCGTTAAACTTGGAGCGTCAAAAAGCACCCGAAAAAGAACGCCAAAGATCTTGGGCCGAAGCAGTCCGCCTATCAATCGGAAGTCCGCAAATTGCAAGCACCATATTAAGCCATTACAGCAATGCCATCGGAGCTATTTTTGCAAGCCCGCTCAACATCTCGCCAAAGACGATGTACCCGCAATTCCTCGGTTCCAAAAAGAACCTCTACACGGTTGACCCTGCGACAGAGCAACTTATCTGCATCAACGCCGAAACCGGCGAGCAACGCTGGAGCAAGTTTATCGGAAAAATCGGGAACGCCCCCGTGATTCAATCCGACGAAAACGCCATCGTCATTTCGACCGGCTACCAGATGAGCGTCTATGACATGAACAAGGACGCGTTCAACAAGCCGCTGCAACTGCCGGGCAAAGCGTTTAGCTTCACCATGACAAGCGACTACATTTACGCCTCTACATGGAACGGATTTTTGCTCAAAATTTCCCGCGCGACAAACACGATCGCATGGTCCCGCAAAATTTACGCCATGCCGTTCCACATAGTCAAAACAAACCGTTATTTGCAACTTTGCAACCTCGACGGCGAACTCATCCGCCTCAACGACGACAACGGACTTTCTGTAGAAAATTCCTCGTACAGAGTCCAAATGAACATCACGAGCATGGAAGGCGTCGATTCTATTTTGGTACTCGCCTCCAGCACCAACAAGCTATTCTTGCTCAACACCAAGCGAAAAGACTTTAGCCCCACGCAAGTGCTCATGGAATACCCCATTGTTTCGATGCAAGCGTTCAAAGACCAGAACGAAGACAAGATTATCATTTCGCTTGCCGACCAGTCCATTCTACTTTATTCAAACATCGGCACGCCGCTTTGGAAATTCCAAGGCAAAAAATCCATTTTCTCCAAGCCGTTCATTTATGACGGCAAAGCATGGATAGACCAAGGCAACGAAATCATCGCCATCTCGCTCAAAGACGGGAAAGTGGTCAAAACATACAACACGCCGGGCGGAGCAGGGACTCCCTTTATCCTTAACCACACCTTGTTCTGCGCATCGCCTAAGCGAATCCTTTACGGCTTCTCGCTTTAGCTAAAATCCGTCCTAAACGCCCATAGTAAACTTTAATTTAGTGGTCGCTTTTAAAAAAACTCACTAAATTTCACACAACCATTTTTCAGGACATTCCATGAGCGTCATCAGAACATTAAAACCCTTGTATTGCCTAGCATTAGCGATTGCATTGACCGCTACAGGCTGCAAGGACGACGCTTCGAAAGCTCGCAAGCCCAAAATGTCCGACAACCCGCGCTACCCGCGCAACGAGACCCTCTACATCGGGGGCTTTGACTGGGCGCCGCCCTCCACGTTCAATCCGCTGGATCCCGACCCGAACTTCCCCACAGACGGAAACATCCGTCTCATGTACGAGTCGCTCCTCGCCTACAACCAGCTTTCGGGAGAACTCGACCCGATGCTTGCCGACAGCTACACCCAAACAGATTCGGGCATTACCGTCCACCTGGACACGCAAGCAAGGTGGAACAACGGGGATAAAATCACCACGGACGATGTCATTTACACGTTCAAAATCGACTCCATCCTCCCGACATCGCACCACAGCAACTGGAAGTACATCAAAAAAATCACAGACGACGGGAACAACAACGTCACGTTCCACTACACTGCAAAAAAGAACCCGCTCTTGGTCTTGAACGCCATCGCGGAAACGTCCATCCTCCCCAAGTCGGTATTCGAGCCGCTCCTCAAGTCCGCCAAGAACGGCAAAAACTACAGCATGGAAACCGTTCTGCGCTTCAAGAACGACTCCCTCCCGCTCGCATCGGGACCATACAACTTAAAAACCTACACCCCCGACCAAATTGTGCTCGAACGCGTCGAGAATTACTGGAGAACAAACAAGTTCGGCGGAAAAAAGCCAGCCCCCAAGTTCATCATCCACTCGATTTACAATGGGAACGACAACTTCAACAGCGCCATGGTCCGCGGCAACTTGGACATTTCGTCCATCTACCTCCCCAAAATTTGGGAAAAAGCAAAGGACAGCATCCGCTCTTGGAGCAGAGAAGAACCCTACCAGCTGCCAGCCACCATTACCGTTTTAGTGGTCGCGACGCAAAAAGAACCGTTCAACAACGCAAGCTTTAGGCGAGCCCTCGCCCACGCCATCGACTTCGAGAAAATCAAAGCAAAGGCAGTCTCCAACTACACGCCGAGCATGCAACCGGGCTTAATCCTCCCCTTCGGCAACGAGAAAAAGTTCTTTAGCAAAGAAGATGCAGACCGCTACGGCTACACCTTCAATACCGGCAAAGCCCGCGAAATCCTCGCCGACGCAGGCTACTCTTGGAACGACAGCGGAAGGCTCCTCGATAAAAAGAAAAGGCCCGTCCGCAGCATCTCCATCGAATGCCCACAAGGATGGACAGACTGGGAAGACGTCATCAAGGTCATCGTCGGATCGTTCAACGAAATCGGAGTCAAGGCAGTACCCAAATTCGTCGATTACGTCAGCTGGGACATGGACTTGCGCCGCGGAACCTTCGACCTCGCCATGAAGACGCCCCCTACCGAGCACTCCATCGCATGCCCGTGGAACCGCTTTTTCCAGTTGCTCAGCAACGTAAATTACAAGCATGTGGGCGAAGAGGCTTACGCAAACCAAGGACGCTTCCAAGATGCCGACATCAACATGCTATTGGAAAAAATACCGACCATTACCGACGAAGAGATGCTTACGCAGGCATACCGCGAACTCAACAAGCAGTTCATGCTCGCCGTTCCCGTGCTCCCCGTCATGTACCGTCCTTCGACATATTACCAGTTCTCGACTAAGCACTGGACGAACTTTCCGACCAAGGAAAACCCGTATGCGCCACCCAACAACCTGATTGTCGCCGCTGGCGTGAGCGCTCTTTGGGAAATAAAGCCCGTCGAGGCGCAAGATAATCAATAAAAAAGTTCTCTTTTTCTTTAAAAAATTTATTTTTACCTCACCATTTAAAGGAGTATATGGTGGAAAAACTACGTTTCGTTTTGCCTAATGCATTCACTAGCATGAACTTTTTGCTTGGAGTATTCTCCATCTGCTGGACAACTGGCGCGTTCGGTTCATTTTCAACAGCCGACCAGATCCGCATGGGAGCCTACTTCGTCATCCTGAGCGCCCTTTTTGACAAGCTTGATGGTTTTGCAGCCCGCCTCGTGAACGCTAGTTCCGAATTCGGAGCGCAGTTCGACAGCCTCGCTGACTTGATTGCCTTTGGCCTTGCCCCTGCATTCGCAGTATTCTTCACCTACAAAATGTACGCCCCGGACTGGTTCCAGAACCACGGCCTGTTGATGATTGTCGCCCTCGCCATTTACGTGCTCTGCGCAGCCATGCGCCTCGCCAAGTACAACGCATGCGATTCCGACACCTACCACCACCATTTCTCCGGGCTGCCTTCTACATTCGCTGGCATGATCAACGCCACCCTCATTGTTTTCCTCAATGCTAAAGGCGTTTTTGCAGACTCCAGCACGTTCCTCTTCTGGCTCCCGATTATCGTCTTTGTCGCCACTGGTTTTTTGATGGTGAGCCCGCTGTTTCTCCCGAAGCTCCAGCCTCGCAAGAACAAGGCATTCAACATTTTCCAGATTGTGCTGATCGTGCTCACTTACGTCGCCGGGCTCCTTTTCTACAACGAGAAGATTCCCTTTATTCTTGAATACTTGCTCCTCCTTGGCGCATGCTACATGGTGATTGGCTTTGGTGTCGGCATTATCAGACGCAAGGAAATCATCGAAGAAGCTAAGGCCGAAAAGAAGTAGTTTTTCATTGCTCCACAAGCATCTATAGATTACGAGAAGCCTCGACACGCCGTCGAGGTTTTTATTTTGTTTGTATTTTTTTTAGCAGGTCTAGCCTAAAAACAGCAAATTCCCGCTCAGAGGCAAAAAAATGCCCTCTCCACATTTTCTATATTTCGGGTAAAAATAAAATCGTGGTTAAGCACTGGATCCTTCGACGGAGTTTACCCTGAGTTTATCGAAGGGCCTAGGATGACAGTTCCTAACCACTTATTTAGACGAGAGAACGGCTCTGCGAGCCTACAGACGAAAGACGAAAGTATGTTCTTAGACGAAAAATCCATTGAAGTACGCTCAGGCAGAGGCGGTGACGGCATCTGCAGTTTTCACCGCGAAAAGTTCGTTCCGCTCGGCGGTCCCGACGGTGGCGACGGCGGTCGCGGCGGTCATGTCATTTTGCAGGTGAACGAACAGTACACCACGCTCCTCGACATGGGGCACACGCGAATTTACAAAGCAAAGAACGGTCAGCCGGGCGGCGCAAAGCGCTGCTCCGGGGCATCCGCAGATGACCTTATCATTGGCGTTCCGCGCGGAACGATCGTCAAAGACGAGCAGGGACACATTCTCACGGACTTGACCGAACCGGGCCAAAAGTGGATTGCCGCACGTGGCGGCAAGGGCGGCATGGGCAACCAGCATTTCGCAACGCCGAAGGTGCAAGCTCCGCGCAAGTGCACTCCGGGCGAAAAAGGCGAAGTCCGCCAGTTGTTCTTGGAACTCAAGCTCATGGCAGACGTGGGACTGGTCGGATTCCCGAACGCAGGCAAGTCGAGCCTTGTGAACAAGATTTCTAGCGGTCGCCCGAAGGTTGGCGACTATCCGTTTACGACGC
>CAMZGI010000037.1 GCA_947306305.1 uncultured Fibrobacter sp. | reverse complement strand
TATGCAAATTTCTCCCATCGGTACATTCTACGGCGATGCTGTTTACAAGTACGATGCTCCGCGTCAGGGGCGTTTGTTTGCGGGGCATCCCGGAAGGATTGTGCTGAATTCGGGAAAAAATTTCGAAACGGCCCTCCGCGACCTCGATGGTTTCGAACGTATTTGGGTGATTTTCCAATTCCACGAAAACGATGGTTGGCGCCCGACGACTCGTCCGCCCGTTCCGCCTAAAGGCCGCGACCGCGTAGGGACATTTGCAAGCCGCAGCCCTTACCGCCCGAATCCGATCGGCCTTAGCTGTGTACGCCTCCTCAAAATTGAAGGACTTACGTTGTATGTGGATGAGGCTGACCTCTTGAACGAAACGCCGATTCTCGACATCAAACCGTACATTCCGATGGCAGACGCTTTCCCCGATGCCAAAGCAGGTTGGGTCGAAGAACAAGTAGGCGATTTGTGGAGCGTTGAAGAATCCGATGAATTTGCATCACAGAACCGCTGGATTGCCGAACGCAGCTCGTTTGACTTGCTCAGTTTTGCTCAGGTGCAGCTTTCTCGCGGGAACCTTTCTAAAGATGTTTTTGACACGACTCGCCGCCGTTTGACTTTGGACGAAAATGCAAAAACGGGAGTGCTTGCTTACCGCACGTTCCGCATTCATTTTTGCTACGACGACGCAAACCGCAAAGTCGTGCTGCAACGCATTTTAAGCGGCTACACGCCCGAAGAACTCCATTCTCTTGAAGACAAGTACGGCGACAAAGAAATCCACAGGGAATTCAAAAAAATTTTTGGATAGCAAAGCCGTTTTTGTATAAACTTGTTCGCCTTTGCCGAAGCATCCAATGCATTTTCAAAATTTGACTGGATTCTTCCCTTTGCTAGGGTCTGGATTATGTTGTGTAAAAAAAGATGGCGGATCAAGTCCGCCATGACGTTCTAACCACTGCCAACTAAGTTCTATTAACAGCGGCGGCTCAGCCGCCCTCTCGTCTATAGCCCGCTTTCGCGGGCGTTTTTTCGTCTAGCCTAATTCCCGCGTTCCGACATGCTCGCGACCATTGCCACGATCTCGTCAGTGAACGTGCTTTTGGGGAACTTGTCTGCGATTGCCAAAGCTTGCTCCAAGTGCTCTTGGGCTTCTTTCTTGGCTTTAGCGAGACTATTCTTTTCTGTCAGCCTTTTGAGGATTTTTTCGGGAACACCTTCTTCAGAAGCCTTTGCGATAAAGCTTTCCATTTCGGCGCGTTCTTCTACGCTGCAATCTTCAAAGTAGTAGAGCAGCGGGAGCGTGATGAGCCCGTTCGAAAGGTCTGTGAACTTGGCCTTGTCCAAATTCACGGAACCGTAACCGTAATCGAGCAGGTCGTCGATAATCTGGAAGGCGATGCCAAAGTGCGAACCCATCTTGGCGCATTCATCGACCATGGGCTGGTCAAAGCCCGCCAAAATGCCGCCGATGCGTGCAGCCGCGTCAATGAGCGCCGCCGTCTTGCCATCGATGATTTCGTTGTAAGATTTGCGAGATAGTCCCATGTCGCCGCAATGGTCCAGTTCCATAATCTCGCCAATGATGAGCTTGTCGGCTGCATCCGAGATGATGATGGGAATGTTGTGGGCTTCTTCGTCAATCACGCAACGCATGGACTGCGAAAGCACATAGTCGCCAATCAGCACGGCTACTTGCGTTCCCCATTCGCGGTGAGCGGTTTTTTGCCCACGGCGAACATCCGTCCCGTCGATAATGTCGTCGTGGACTAAACTGGCGAGGTGCAAAAGCTCCACAGCGGCACAGGCGTGTGCCACGCGGTCGATGTTGGGCTTTGCGTTGCCGCAATTCGCGAGCAAGCAAAGAAGCGTCGAACGGATGCGTTTACCCTTGCGGCTAAACAGCGAAATAAGTCGGTCAGAAATCCCTGCGGGGGCGTTTTTTGCCACCTGCATAATGACGTTTTCGGTCTGGTCTAGTTCGAGCTTGACCAAGTCACGGGCTTGCGATAATACAGCTTTGAAGTCGGCTTTCGTCGGACTCATTTAAACATCCAAATCTTTCAAAACTTTGTAAGCATTGGTCTCGATGAACTTGCGGCGCGGTTCCACGTCTTCGCCCATGAGCATGCTGAAAATCTGGTCGGCAAGCACACTGTCTTCCACATGGCACTGCTTGAGGAAGCGGGACTTCGGATCCATGGTGGTCTCGTTCAACTGTTCCGGAGACATTTCTCCCAAACCTTTGAATCGGGTAATCGTGACATTTTTCTTGTCTTCGACTTCTGCCATGACTTTGTCTTTTTCCGTTTCGTCGAACAAGTAGCGTTCCTTCTGCCCAATTTTGAGTTTGTACAGAGGAGGCATGGCGAGGAAGATGTGTCCCGTATCGATTAGCGGACGCATATAACGGAAGAAGAACGTCAAGAGTAGCGTCTGGATGTGGGAACCATCCACATCAGCATCGGTCATGATGATGATCTTGTCGTAACGGAGTTTTTCAATTTTGAATTCCGTTCCGATGCCGGTTCCAATCGCGTTCACGAGGTTCTGAATTTCTTCGGTGTCGAGCACGCGGTGGAGGCTTGCTTTTTCGACGTTCAAAATTTTACCGCGGAGGGGGAGGATTGCCTGAAATTCGCGGCTACGGCCCATCTTTGCAGAACCGCCTGCAGAGTCTCCTTCCACGATGAACATTTCGCATTCCTTCGGGTCGCGGCTAGAGCAGTCGGCGAGCTTGCCCGGGAGTCCGCCGCTTTCAAGAACGTTCTTGCGGCGGGCGAGTGAACGTGCACGGTGCGCGGCTTCACGAGCTACGGCGGCGTTATAAACTTTATCCAAGATAATCTTGACCGCAGCCGGATTTTCTTGGAAGTATTCTTCGAGCTTTGCGCCAAATGCGGATGCCACATAACCAGCAATTTCGGAGTTGCCGAGCTTGCGTTTGGTCTGGCCTTCGAACTGCGGCTGCGAAACCTTAATGGCGATAACGGCAGTCAGGCCTTCGCGAATATCGTCCGAGGTAATCTGGGCTTCTTTCTTGCCCTTGGGCATGTCTTGCGCAAACTTCGTAATCACGCGAGTGAGAGCCGTCTTGAAGCCCGTCACGTGCGTACCGCCATCGTAAGTGTTGACGTTGTTCACGAAGCTAAAGAAGTTTTCTTGATAGCCGTCGTTGTACCACATGGCGACTTCCAACGGGTATTGTCCATCGGGAAGCAGCAAGTGGATCGGTTCGTTAAAGAGCGGAGTGCGGTGTTCATCGACGTAACGCACAAATTCTGAAACGCCGCCGGGGAAGCAGAACGTGTCGGTCTGCTGGTGTTCTGGGTCGCGTTCGTCCGTGAGCGTCAGGCGAAGCCCGCTCATCAAGAATGCGAGTTCGCGGAAACGCGTGGCGAGCGTGTCATATACGTAAACGGTTTCAGAGAAAATCGTATCGTCGGGATAAAATTCAACAGACGTACCTGTCGTTCCGTCGGACGGCCCGATATCGACCTGCGGTCCTGTGGGGATGCCGCGAGCAAATTCTTGGCGGACTACGCGACCATTGCGGCGAACGGTAACGATGAGCTTGTTAGAGAGCGCGTTCACGCAGCTCACGCCCACGCCATGGAGGCCTGCGGAAACTTTGTAAGAGCTGTTGTTGAACTTGCCGCCAGCGTGGAGCTTTGTCATCACGACTTGGATGGTGCCCACTTTTTCCTTGGGGTGAATATCGGTTGGAATGCCGCGTCCGTTGTCGGTCACGCGGATGCCATTCCCTGGCAAAATGGAAATTTCAATATGGTTGCAGAAACCTGCTAGAGCTTCATCGACGGAGTTATCGACCACTTCCCACACTAGGTGGTGCAGCCCTCGAATATCAGTAGATCCAATGTACATTGCGGGGCGGACACGCACTGCTTCCAAGCCTTCGAGAACGGTAATGCTCGAACCACTGTAATCTTCTTCCGCCTTCTTAATTTCTTCAGTTTCTTCTGCCATAATTCCTCTATTAAACCCCTCACTTGGCGAATCGTATTCCTTGAATAAACGGCTTTCCCAAAAGGGTATTACACTTACCAATAATAGCTTTTTTTTGCAGGTTCAATTCGAATTGCAACGTCGAATTGGCCGCCTTTAACACCAATATGTTCTTGTCGATTTTAATGGGCTTTACCTGTGTAGCCAAAGTCCCGATGACTTCTGCAAAACGCTCCGAAATGACCTTGAAATGGATGTCTTCAGAGATGTGGTTCTTGGTGAGAACCTGCTCCAAGAGGACGCTGATGTCCTGTACCTTGTTCCCTGTAAAACTCTTATTGCTTTTTCGTTTGGTCTCGAACATTTGTACAAATTTATCGCATTAAACGAGCAACAGTTTGGAGAGCGTAAACCCGCCAATCAAGATGCTTGTCATGCCGGCAACGACGGTTGCCTTGGTGCTCTTGCCTACGCCTTCTGCTCCGCTGTGGGTAAAGAACCCAAAGAAGCAAGCGTAGCTCGAAATAAAGAATCCGTAAAGGGTCGCCTTGATTAAGCCTACGACCAAGTCCCAGTTTTGGTAGAACATGCGCACGCCATAAAAGAACACCGACCACGAAACTTCTTTGTAAAGATGGGCGACTTCGTAACCGCCGACAATGCCAATGAAAATGCTCAAAATTGTAAGCACGGGGAGCATAATCACTGTTGCGATAAGCCTTGGCGCAAGCAAGTATTTATAAGGGTTGAGCCCTAATACTTTGTATGCGTCGAGCTGCTCGGTGACCGCCATTGTGCCTAGTTCCGAACACATCGAAGCTCCGATTCGCCCTGCAAGCACCATCGCGGTAAGGATGGGGCAAAGCTCCACCATCACGGACTTGCCGACCGCCATGCCCACGAACATCATGGGAATCATGTCGCCGAACTGGTAGGCCAGCTGCCACGACATAATGGCGCCTGTAGCAAGCGATGCCGCGAAGACTACAGGAATGCTCGTGTTGCCCACGCGGTACATCTGTTCGACCGTCGTATGCAAATTGGTGAAGGCCCCGGGAATGTTCTTGAACAATTCCCAGATGAACAGCACGTAACCCACAACCTTATTCAGGAAGCGTCGGACGGCTTGTCCCAAGCTTTCGGCCATTTTGTTTATCAGTCTAATCAAGATTACTTCTTTGCCTTTGCTGCTGCTTTCTTCTTAGATTTCGGCGGTGCGCTGATGGACTTCTTGTAAAGTTGCATGTCGCTCAAATACTTGATGGCTTCATTGAGCTGCTTGTCACGCTTGAGCGAGAACGCCGTGCTGACAGAGTCGTTGATGAATGCCGTCAAAAGTTCGCGCTTGATGCCATCCTTGATATAGTCCTTGTTCGCTTCGAACTGGGCGTCGCGGTTATCTTCGAGAGCCTTGCGCATTTCGCTGATACGCTTCACGAGCGTCGAGTCAGAGATAGTCTTTGCGCTGTCGCCCATGTAGTTCTGTTCGCGGATGATGCTCTTTTCGAGCTGATCTACACCAACGAGAGCGTTGCTCTTGACCTTCATGAAGTTCGTGTCTTTTTTGCAGAATGCTTTGAACTGCGTAAAGAGCGTGTCGGGCACAGCCCAGTCAGGATCAATCTTGACTCCCTGCTTTTCGAGCCCCGGACGAATCTTCACAGCGAACTTGAAGTACATCGCCATGCGTTCTTGCACTTGGACAACCCACGGCATCGGATCGAGTTCCACATCGACATCCGGCGTAATGCCGCCGCCGCCAAACATCATGCGGCCATTGTTCGTGTAGAACGTGTCGCGGGCTGCGGTATCTGTCTTGACGGAGTCGTTTTTGGCGACATCCTTTTCTTCGTCAATATCTTCTTCTTCCTGAAGCTTTAGTCCCTTGATGCCATTTTCTGGCTTGTTGATGCAACGTCCAAAAGGCAGGTAGTAGAATGCGGTAGTAAGCTTGAGGGCGTTTCCTTGGTTGTCGAGCGGGAAGATGGTCTGCACGGAACCCTTACCGAACGAGGTCTTGCCGACGATCAAAGCTCGATCCCAGTCTTGCAGTGCGCCCGAGACAATTTCAGCAGCGCTTGCAGAACCTTGGTTCACAAGGACGACCATCGGAACATCGGGCTTGAGCATGGGGTTTCTGCGGGAGGCGTTTTCGGTCTTTTGCGTGCGTCCGCGCGTGCTTACGATGACGTTACCCGGCTTGAGGAAAAGTTCGCTGATTTCAATAGCCTGGTTCAAAAGTCCACCGGGGTTGTAGCGCATGTCGAGGATGAGCTTCTTCATGCCCTGCTTCTGGAGGCTTCTGATGGCGTTTTCGACATCGCTTGTGGTCTTGTCGCTAAAGGTCGCGAGCTTGATATAGCCAATGTCTTGAGAAACCATGCCATAGTAAGGAACGGCGTGGACTGTAATTTCGGCTCTAGTGATGGTAAAGTCCATGAGGTCGGGAACGCCTTCGCGTTCGATAGCGACTGTCACGTCCGTGCCAATTTTGCCGCGCAGCTTGTTCACAGCGTCGTCAAGCGAAAGTCCCTTGGTGTCCTTGCCGTCGATTTTGCGGATGCGGTCGCCTGCGCGGATGCCGAGCTTGAATGCCGGCGTTCCAGAAAGTGGCGAAATAACCGTAAGGATATTGTCACGGAGGCTAATTGTAATGCCTACGCCACCAAACTTGCCTTCCATCGAGACTCGGAGGCTTTCGTAGTCCTTGGGTGCAAAAACAGTCGTGTGCGGATCGAGAATGTTCCGTATGCCATTGATGGCTGCGTCCGTGATTTCGGTCGGATTGACCTCTTCGACGTACTTGCGGTTCACTTCGGAGAGAACCTTGTTCAGTCGAGAAACTTCATCATAAAAATCTCCGGGAGGAGTTTTTTTGTCGGGAGCTGCGTTCGCAAAGCAAAGTGCGGACAGCGTTGCCATAAATACAGAGCGGAAGCAAAAAGATTTAAACATCATGCGATAAAGATACATATTCCAATAAAAAAACGCCACCTTATATGGAAAAACCGACTAAGAATAGTCGGTTTTTTATGAAAGGAGAGAGTATGAAAAAGTCGTTTGGTCAAAAAAGTTATGCAGCTTCGCGGAGGAGGCGTTCTACCTGGGCATCGCGGAGCTTGTTTAAAGCGTTTTCCTTGAGCTGGCGGACGCGTTCCTTGGAGAGACCCACCATCGGGGCGATTTCCTTCAAGTTCAGGTCGGAATCCATCTTGAAACCGTAATAGAGCTTGAGGATTTCCTTTTCTTGAGAGGAGAGGTTGTCGCTCATTACCTTGTCGAACACTTCGGCGCGGTTGTTGCTGTTTGCAAGTTCGTCCGTGCAGTTTTCGATATCCGTGAGCGTATCGCCGAGCGTTACATCGCCATCTTCATTGACCGGGGCGTCCAGCGAAGAAGAAGAGCTGCCCATCATGAGAATCTTTTCGATTTCGTCAGCCTTGTACTTAGAAAGACCTTCGAGCTTTTGCGTGTTGACGGTGTAAGTGCCGCCCACCACCTGATGAACATCGTTTGCATGACGGTTGAAGCGGCGAAGCATCAATTCCTTCTCTGCGCTGATGCGGATCATGCGACCTTTTTCGGAGAGGGCGCGGGTGATGTTCTGGCGAATCCACCACACGGCATAGCTGATAAATTTGATTTTTTGAGAGCGGTCAAAGCGACGTGCTGCTTCGATAAGTCCCATGTTCCCTTCGTTGATGAGCTCCATGATATCGAGACCACGACCTTTGTAAAGGTTTGCGATGTTCACGACAAAGCGCAAGTTAGAGTTGACGAGCATGTCCAAAGCGGACTTGTTGCCTTCGGCAGACTTCTGGAGCAAGATTTTTTCTTGTTCTCTTGTCAGTAACGGATAGCGAGCGATGTCGCTCAAGTACTGCATGTAGATGTCTTTCTGATCTCGATTGTTAAGGGTTTTCATGGGTGACCTCCTCTTTAATTACGTAAACAAATTTACCTCCAGTTTTGATTCCTTGTGTCATTACTTAGAAAGCTACGTGCAAAAGTTAAATTGAGTTTTTGTTAAAAATATTCGTGATTTGTGTCACGAAATTGTCATGAAGGGCAAAAATGGCTGGTTTTTGACTAAATTTTTTAGTATGAGTGACAAAACATCTACAAATAGTACAGAAAATCGTAAAAGCTTTATCCAAAAAACGCGAAACAAATTAGCTGTTTTGCAAGAAATGGACTTTGAACGTAATGAAAAGAAGGTGCGGGAGCTGCTAGAAGACGATCGCGAACTGCGACAGTTCCCAATTCCGTTGTTCGTGCCGATGTTGTTTGTATGGTTGTTCATGATAGTGTTCCCCTTGGTGCTGATTCTCGATCCGTCGAGTGCATCGAGTGTGAGCGTTAATATTAATAGTCTTATTTCGTTCTATTATCCTCTGCTTTGTACGCTTTTCATTTTCTTCTTGAATCAAAAATTCCTTGTTCCTTCGTTTATATTTAAGAAACGTTATGCGATTTATTTCGTCTGCAATTCCATTTTGATTTTTGCTGCACTCTTTGTGCGTGAAGTGGCGTTCTTTTTAATAGAGCGTACGCCGGGCGAGGGTATCAGCGATTTCTTTGAACTGTATTGCTTCTCGTTTTTAAAAGGGCATTTTGGTCTTAGCACAGTCCTTATTTTTGTGGTGCTCGTTTGCCTTGTCTGCGTGCTGTGCGTGGTGTATCACTTGATGGTGCGTCAGATTGTACGTGCATTTGTGCTTCGCGAACAGAAACGTTCCGAACTGCAATATGAATTGGACTTTTTAAAGAACCAGTTGAGTCCGCATTTTCTCTTTAATACTTTGAACAACATTTCGGCACTTATTCAGATTGATTCGAAACGTGCAGAAAGTTCCATGAACAATCTTTCTCAACTTTTGAGAATTATGTTGTACCAAGTTAAGGACAAGTACATTACGCTCAAAGAAGATGTTGATATTTTGCGAAGGTATGCAGACTTAGAAAAACTCCGTTTAGACGATACGTTTGATTTTGTATTTGACGTGAATCTTGAAAATCCGAACGTGATGATAGAACCGTTGCTCATGATGCCCTTGATGGAAAATGCGATGAAGCATTGCGTGAATCCGAACGGCAAAAGTTTTGCACATATTTCGATAACGCAAAAAGGGAACAAAGTTCATTTCCATTCTGAGAATTCCAATTTTCCGCGGAAGTCGAATCGCAAGGCTCATGGGCTTGGGCTTTCCACTTTTGAAAAGCGCTTGAACTTGATTTATCTCGATTCCCATGAATATTCTGTTCGCATTGATGACGATATATATATAAGTGATTTGATTTTGTACTTGAAAAAAGAAATTTCATAATTTTTTTTAGAACCCCTTTACATTTCGAAAAAATTATTGTAGTTTATTTGGTGCCTTGATGATATTCGAGGCACTTTCTTATATCTTTTATTATATCCTTATTTACATCCTTATCTATATCTTTAAAGCTAAATCAGTCTTTACGGCTGATTAGGCCTTTTATCAACTGTCAATAAGTACAAAGGAAAATCCTATGGCAAATAGGATGTTTAAGGGTATTGCCTTGATGGGGGCGGCATTCGCTCTTCAAGGTTATGCTGGTGAATGTAAGGGTGTCGCGCTGTATTCAAACGGTGGCGATAATGGTCAAATGCTGCAAACGGGGATGACGTTCCCGGAACCTCCTGAATGGAAGGCGAACTGGGGTTATCTCGACGGGATGGAACCGCCGTATATCCGGTTGTCGGGCATGAAAAATGTGCAAGGCGATTGGAAAGGGTTGCTCTCGTTCCCGTCGCTCCCGCAGAAAGTCGTGGGCGGAGTGCTCCGCATGAAGGTACGGGCGACGCAAAATGCTTCGTTTGGCGTGTGGCTTGCAAGCTCGTCGGGGAACAGCAAAATCCATTATGTGGATCTGGCTGCAAATGCGACAAAGACGCTTGAAATTCCGCTGTCTAGTTTTGGCGTGTCTGGCAACATGGTGGTTTCGAATGTGGGCGTGGGGGTGTTCCATGTTCCGCAATACCAATACACGACGCTCTTTATCGATGATGTCGGTTTCAGCTGCGTCGATAATGGTTCGAATGGTGCTTCTGGCGGAATCTCCAGCGGTGGTTCTGGTGGAAGCTCGTCGGGAACTGCTGAAAGTGCGACAGCTTTGGAATACAAGTTCTCGAATGCAGAAGCTTGGTCTCAAAAACGCAATGTGCGGTTCTTGCCTGCGTCGGAATCGGAATTCAGCGCGGCGTATTCTCGGCAAAAAAGGGACTCGCTGCAGTCGAAGACGAATGCAGATTTTGTCTTGACGGAACTTGAACATGTGAAAATTGTGAATACGGTCGGCAAGGCTGAAATGTCTGCGAAAAAGTCGCGGACGACGTGGTATGACAATCTCTATTCTGTCGTTCGCAATCGCCTTCGCGAAAATGTGGTCGCCAATCCCAAACAGCTTTATTTTGAAGCCGAAGCAATCGCTGCGGAATCGGATTATACGGTTATTCCGCTGCTTGTCGCGGATTTGGATTACGCGTACAGCGCTTGCGCGGATGCTTCTTGCAATACAAAGCAGGTGGTGAACGCTCATTTGCTGACGGCGGGGCTTCCGACTTCGTTTGTGCGGGGCTCCAAGGTGAGCTTGGTGCTGGATCCGTACTTTATCGTGACAAAGCAGAAATCTTTGCCTTCGATTTCGGTTTGCGTTTCGGGAACGTGCAAGTCGATTACGTCAAAGCAACGGCTTGAACTGGAATTCCCTTCGACAGGAACGCAAAAGCTTGTTGTCAAGATGCAACATGCAGGACGAAATGTTGAACAAAATCTTTTTGTGGAGGTGAAGTAATGATGCGGTATATTTGGCTTCTTTTGGCGACGTTCCTTTCGACATCTGCATTGGCGGAAAAAATGGACTTTTCGTTTTATGTCGATACGACTGCGAATAAATTGTGCGTGAAAAAGGGACTTACGTTGTTCTATGATCAGGGAATTGATGCACAAGGTGCTCATTGCTCTGCGGGTAAAAGTTCTGTGCGAATCCGCATTATCGATGCTCCTGAAGATAACAGCTACCCGACGGGGATTTATCTGGAACGCCCGTTTATGATTATTGACGGCATCAATTTGGATCCTGTTGAAAAGCGAACGTTGACGGATTTGGAAAATGATTTGCAACAAGTGGGACTTCCGAACATCCTCAAGAGTTTTGGATATACGCCTGTTCTTGTGCAATTCACCGAAACGGTTCGTACGTCGCTTCAAGAAAATTCTAACACGTTGAGCCAGTTGTTCAAGTTCTTAGGCAAAAACAAGCATTTCCCGTTCCCTGGTGCTAGAGAAGATGGCTTTGTGGTCATGGGCATAAGCCAAGGCGGCGTGATTGGACGTTATGCGTCTTACCTGTACGATTTGCATCGTGCAAAGACGGATGCTCCGATTCGCGTGTTCTCGTCGCTTGATTCTCCGCATCAGGGGGCGGTGATGCCAATGGGACTTTTCAATACGGTTGCGTTCTGGAGCAATCAGGGAGGTTCTTCGGCGGCTGAAATGTTCAAGGATGTTTTGCTTGCGAAGGGCGCTGCGGACTTGCTGCTTTACGAGAACAAGTGCGAGGGGAATTCTTGCACGTCTGAGGTCAATACAAAGGGGCGCTTCCTCTTTGACGATTACCGCAACGCGGCGGAATACAAAGGGTTCCCGACGGTGCTTTTAGCTCAAGGCCAGTTTAAGGGACGCGACCCGGATCATCAGAATGTTTATTACCGTTTGGAACGCCATGCGGAAAAAGGCGTTTTTACGCTGGGGTCTGCAATTAGCCGTATCGAGTATTCGGATAATGGAGGAACAGTCGCTTATAACCGTAAAAAAGAGACGACCGATGAAGCCGAAAAAGTCGATTACCATGGAACGTCCATTTATGACTTTATCCAAGGTTCTACCTATCCGTTTTCGGCGACTATTTATGAATCTCTGCGAGATGGTTTTTTGGATGCTATGCCCACGGAGATGAAGAAGGAAATTCTCTTTATAGATATAGATATTTCGACAGATTGGGGACGTGACGAGTTGATTCAAGACCGCAGCACGTTTATTCCGACGGCGAGTGCCATGGATTTAAAGTGTAATGGCGATTTGGCGATTCGTTCGACATGTGGCTTTACGCAATCGCATCAGGGATTCTCGTTCGAAAATCCACTCAATCGCAGCACGGCTAGTGTCGCTTTTGCGGTGGATCCGACGCATCCGCGGTACAAAGAAGCGATGAGTGGTCGCCATGTCGAAATGCCTTTTAATGATGGGGTGTTGAATCCTGTCGTCTTGAGCGGAATGCAGGTGGATATGTGGCGTATCTTGTGCTCCGTGGCAAAATACGATTATGATTATGCTTCGGGGAGGTTCCGCAATCCTAAACTTGCTGGATTTTTCTCGCCTAATACGTCGTGCATGGACGTGAGCAAGATTCCCGAAGTGATTCTCAATGCCGGTGTCGTTCAAGAAATGCCTTTTGCGTATGCTCGCTATGACTATAACGCCAATGCGACCGAAAAGAATGCTGCGGTAACGTTCAAGTTGCCTGCGGGCTGGAAAAAGGTCGCTCTTTGGGATCATGGCGGAAACATCCCGGCGAACAGCTCTTTTGAAGTGGATGTCAAGATTGAAAATCCAAAAGGCAACTGGATGAAGGCGGAACTCCTTGTTTGCCGAGCAAAGAGCTGTAGCGGCTACTTGCAGATGAACGAGATTTCTGTGCCTGTCGATGGAAAATCCCATACGTTGCGTTGGGTGATGCCTCAAAACGCAGGGGCGTTGAATGGACTGCGTTGGTTCCGCCTTGTGCTCAATTCCGATGGCGGCGATGCGACGGTATCGAATCCGCACTTGGTGCTCAACACTCGTGGAGATGCGACTGTGCCGCCTAAAATCAGTTCCGCGAACATTTATCCGAGCCAGTATCAGTATTTCCCGTGGGATTCCGATGTTCACGTAAATCCGTATGCGGACGGATTGGGTTCTGGGCTCGAAATCAAGTTCGACAAGGCTCGCCGTGGCATGCATTTTGAGTTTGGCAAGAGCGTTTCGATGGACGATTATACGAATCTTGTAGTCGATTATTGGCCGGGAACTTGCCAGTGGACGCTCGCTTATTTTGACTCCAAGAAGCTTTCGGACGAAAATCTTGCAAACGGTAGTTTGCAAAATGGATTTGTTCGCAAAATTTTACCTTTGGACGAAATTATAGACCAAAATGTCACTCCAAATGGCTCCAAATCCGCTCATCGCTTGAATTTGCAGGCGGTTGCCCCAAATGAACGTTGTATCATAAAGTCGATAATGTTGAAGTAAGGCGTACTTGTTGCTGAAATTAAAATATGATATATTGTCTGTAGAAAATAAAACTAGGAGAATTATATGAAAAAGTCGATTTTTTTCTGCATGTTGTCTGTCGCGGCATTGTCTTTGTGCGGTTGCTTGAATCCGCATTTGAGCTCGATGGGCGCTTCGCAGATGATTGTCGCTCACCAACCGCGTATGGATGCTCAAGGGGATTCCTCTTTGATGTCTTTGTCTGTTGATGGTTTTGGCGGTGCCAAAATGACGGGTAGAAACATCAAGGATGGGTATTCTTTTGGCGCGAATGCTCTGCTCAACTATAAAGCGTTTGGAAGCTCGTCGCCGTTCTATTTGGAGACGGCTTTGGGCGGTAAGGCTGGTGAGGCTTCGCTCAAGTGCTCCGAAAGTGGAAAATGCAACGACCTTTACAATGAATGGCTCTTGTCGGACGAAGGAAAGAATGATTTTTCGTTCTGGAGCTTGCAGGAACGTTTGGGCGGCGGTGCCGACTTTGACTTGGGTCAAAACGCCTTTATTGGCATTAAGGGCGGACTCCAGATGTTCCAAGGCGGTGGCGATTTTGACGATATTCGCGATAAGTTGGGCAAGAACATGGCTGACAACGATGACGAAGGGTATGGCTTGAAGATTTATTCTTCGGTTTATGCTGGCGCACGTCTTGGACAATATGGCGCGATTGTGTTGGAAGGCGAAGCCATGTGGCTTAAGACGATGAATTTTGGCTTCATGCTCAATTACTTCCATCCGTCTGGATTCCATGGTGGCATATTCGCCGCAGAAAAGGTCGGCTATGGCGTGAACTTCGGCAAGTCGTTTAGCTTCTAGTTCGTGCTTACGTAATCAAACATCTTTTTCCGGGCTCCTGTCTTCGCATCAGTTTTCGCTCTAGTCTTCGCTCCAGTCCTCATGACAGTCCTTGCGCCTGTCCTCGTTTGACGGGGAAGACGGGGATGATGGGAGATGACGGGGAGTTTCGGAATCTCTGTGGGTAAGATGACTCAAGGACTTCTGGTGTCCCCTTGAAGTCCTTTTTACGCATTTTATATGCAAATGCGCTTGACTTTT
>CAMZGI010000036.1 GCA_947306305.1 uncultured Fibrobacter sp. | reverse complement strand
AGACGAAAGAAGTGAATAGTGATTAGTAGGAAGTTGAAAGTAGGCGGTGGTTTGTGGTTAGGAATAAGGTTTCAGATCTCAGGTTTCAGGGATTAGTAATTGGTGAGTCATCCTCGTGGTACAACAGGCTTACCAACCTCGTAAGATCCCTGCCTGTACTGAGCAAGGTCGAAGTAAGCTTGCCGAAGGGATAACTATTCCTGTCAACTGCCTACTATCTACTGTTTACTGCCTACTGCGGCAAAGCCGCTAGAACTGGAAATAAAGGAAGGGGTTGTAGCTTTGCGTAAAGAGGGCAAGCGTCGCGAGGACAAAAAGTCCAAGCGCCACAACGGTCTTCTTGAACGAGATTTTATCGCACCAGTCGTAGCTGCGGAACCGCCAGAACGAAAGCACAAACGCAAGCGCCATAAACGTCACCGTTGTCGGAGTGAAAATTTCAGCCGAAAGCACGGCATCGAAAGCGCTGACCGGCATTAACCCCAGCATAGTTTTCCACATGCGCCAGGCCTCGCCGATGTTATCCGCACGGAACAGCACCCAGCCAAACAGCACAATCACTTGCGTTATAAGGATTTGCACCTTACGCGGAGCCTTGTGATAAAAAGCAGTCTTATTATTTGCACGTTCTATAATCATAAAGAACGCATGGTAAAGTCCCCAGCACACAAACGTCCAGTTCGCGCCGTGCCACACGCCGCTCAAGAACATCACCATGAACAAGTTAAAATAGAGGCGGGCACGCCCCACGCGGTTACCGCCCAGCGAGATGTAAAGATAATCGCGGAACCAGCTCGTAAGCGAGATATGCCACTTTTTCCAAAATTCAGTAATGCTCCCCGAACGGTACGGTCCATTGAAGTTTCTCGGAAAATGGAAGCCGATCATGAGCCCAAGACCAATCGCCATATTGGAATACGCCGAAAAATCAAAGTAAATCTGGAACATGTAGGCGATTGCGCCCCACCATGTATTGAGGACACCCGGAGCGTCTGCAGCAAAAACGCGGTCTGCAATAATCCCCACCTGGTTCGCGAGGAAAATCTTTTCGGCAAAGCCAAAGCAGAAGAACACTAGCCCACGCACAAAATTTTCGACCGTATGCCTACGCGTCGCAAGCTCTTCGGCAACGGTATTGTAACGCACTATCGGACCCGCCACAAGCTGCGGGAACAAAGCCACATAGCACGCAAACGTCGCAAAGTTCTTAACAGGAGGAGCCGAGCCGCGATAAACGTCAACCGCATAGCTCATAGACTGGAACGTGTAAAAAGAAATACCCACCGGCAAAAGCACAGTCATCACCGAGAACGGTTCGCAGCCAAACTTTTCGATGACGGAATTCAGGCCGCCCATGAGGAACATGTAATACTTGAAAAAACCAAGAGCCCCGAGATTAACGACAATCGCCGTCCAAAGAGCCACCTTCCGTTGCAAGTTGCTCGCCTTCGGCGCCGAAATGAACCGCCCCGAAATGTAAACCACCAGCGTAGAACCGAACATCAAAAAGACGAGCCAAGGTTCGAGCCAGCCGTAAAAGATGTAGCTGAAAATCGTGATGAAAAAGTTAAGGCCAGAATGACGCACTCCAGAGCGCAACAGCACAAAGTAGCCAACCAAGAACGTCGGCAAGAAGTAGAACAAAAAGATTTGGGAGGAAAAGACCATGAGTTAGACGAAAGACGAAAGACGAGAGACGAAAGAAATCATAGTAATTAGATTAGTAGGAAGTAAACAGTAGGAAGTGGTCAGTAACATAAGATAGAATCCATAAAAATCTATAGACTCTATCCTCTGTCACGACGTTCCAGAGGCCAGAGTGACAATTTCTAAGTTCTAGTAACTAGAAACTTCAAACTAGGAACTGCGCCAAAGGCGCCTCACTCATTCACTTCAATCGCTAAGTACCTCGGGCCTTCGTCGTCAAAGTATTCGTCTTCGACGGCTCCGTCCCAGTTGCCTTCGAGCGGAATGAGCTTGAGCGTATGCTTAGCCTTAGCCTTGAACTCGCCCACGTTGCCCTTGGACTTTTCCGCCATCTTATCCTTGACCTTGCCACGAGCGATCAACGGATTATACACGCCCACGAGGACGTTTTTGGCATCAAGATTCCCAGAAATCACCTTGGAGACCTTGTATTTGAACACATAGACGTAGCTATACAGGTCATTGCTCGGCATTTTTCCCGGAATTTCGGTCAAACGCCCTTCAATGGTGATGGGGTCGGCGGCAAACACGAATGCAGCCGCAAGCACGAGTGATATAAATATTTTCTTAATCATATTCGTAAATTAGAAAATTTCGCGAAAAAAGCTGCAATATAATTAAGAAGTAAACAGAACAAAGTGATTAGAATCGCGCAGAATCGAGCCCGATTACCTGAATTCGGGGGAAACGGTCATTACAAGCCTAATGCCATGCCATCCATGGAACGCAAACTGCATGCGGAACAGGAACATGTCCGGCTTGCGCACGCGCACGCCAAAGCCCCAAGAATTGTAAAGATGCTTTTTCGACCAATGGTTCACGCGGTCGCTAGTCACGCCATATTCGTCAAACACGACTCCATCGACTAGCCTATCTACTGGCCAGCGGTATTCCATCGAAAGTCCCATCAAGAACGGACTTGCCCATGTATCCGAATAGCCGCGAAGCGGAAAACGAGAGTTCATTTCGGGGAAAGCCGAGAACGGAGCGTGCCCCTTTTCACGCTCCCACATGCCCACAAACCGGAACTGGAAAGCAAGCACACGGCGTTCAAACAGCGTCTCCACCAAATTTTCTGGTCGCCACACACGCAAAGCTTCGTTCAACGAAAAGTCCGTATAGAATTTTCTCGTTTCGCGACCTTCTTTAGCCGATAGCACATAGTGGTTCGCTTTCCCGATAAAGAAATAGACTTGGTAAAAAGCTTCTACGCCATAGCTGTCGTGGTTTTTGTTTATATCCCCTAAAATACTAGATTCGTCTAGCCCGACACGAGCCAAATCATCTTTTTTAATACCGTCATACTTGGTCGTAAACACATACGATGCTTTAATGCTCAAACGGCAGCCTCTTGACGGAGCATACGGGTAATCCAAATTATCGAACACCAAGTTTATAAATACAGGGGCTTCAAAATGCCCTTGGTACAAGCCACGGTCATTTATCGGGAACTTGGCATCGTTCAAAATGGAATCCCGCGTATCCGTAAAAGAAGCCCAATGGTAAATGAGTTCCGTGCCAAAGCTAAAGTTCAAGTTTCTCGATTCTGTTATCGGGAATCCGAAATTCAATCCATAAGCAAAAGTCGTATCCGCCTGCTTGAACGATTCCTGCGTGCCCGGGAGAGTAAACCCGTTGTCCCTATCCCAGTACATATTCAGGGAAGTCTGGCCGTAAAGTTTCTTAAGTCCAAAAAGCGATTGTTTCGAATAACGTAGCTTTACATCTAAATCGCTGTTCGCATAAAAATGATTTTCGACAACAAAATAATCGCTTTCCTTAAAGAGGTTCCTGTGTCGGTAGCAAACGCCAATCATAGCGGAACTCCCCGGCTTTAAATTGAATACAGGATAAATCAGGATATTCTTACGCTTGCCAAATGTAATGAGCTCCACCGCCTTGTCGGGAACGCCATTGTCAAACACGTATTGGAGCGGAGCGGTCACCGGATAGACTAAAAATCCAAAGACAGGCTGGACCACATGAATAAAAGGCCACGAGATAACATCGCCAAACGACATCGACTTGGACGAGGAATCCGACACCGCAGCGGGCGGATTCTTCACCTCTTTACGCGACTCACGAGCGTATGCCGGCAAAGACAGCACACCCACAAGCATCAGTAATGTCACCAAACGAATCATCTGACAGCAAATTATAATTATATTAAGGGTGATGTTTTCATTCTTTGCAAAAATTATCAAAAAATTAGCGACCTATCCTAAAATTATCCTTACGGTCTTTCTTGCGATAGGGTTCCTCAGCATTTATCCCATCATGCACCTACGTTGGGACTTGCAATTACAAGACACCATCACAAGCGCACGTGAACCCAGCAACGTTCAAAAGATCGAAGACGCATTCGGCGGACTCGGGAGCCTTATTGTCATTTTAGAATCAAAAGATTCCAGCACGAACTACCGCATTGCAAAAAAACTCGCCGAAGAAATGCAAAACAGCCCGTCGGTTCATTTTGCAGACTTTGAAACGGACATCGAATATTACAAAAAGAACAAATTCCTTTACGCCAGCGAAAACGATATCGATATTGCAGTCCACCGCATCGAAAAGCTCAAGCACGACTATATATTAAAGAACAACCCGCTGTTCATCGACCTTCAAAGCATTCTCGATTCCTTAAATCTATCGACTTCAGAACAGCGCGCACAGCTTTTGAGCGATCTCGAAAAGAAATACTTCGACAAGCTCTCGATAAGCCATTCCAACAGAGAAGGAACAATCCGCATTGTCGAAATTTACCCGACACACTCAATATCGGACCTGAAAGCGAACAGGCAACTTTACTACAAAGTCCGCGAATTTCTCAGCACCATCGATAAGCCAAGCAGCATGAACATCCATTTCACGGGAAAAGTTTACGAGTCCATCCAGACTGGCAAACGCCTTTTGCCCGAAGCCAAAATGGTGGGAATTGTCACGGCGATTCTCATTTTAGTGCTCCTTATCATCCACTTCTTTAGGCAGCCGCAGCTTATCTTTATTTCAGCACTCCCCATCGCGACTCCGATTTTCACGACGATGGCATGCTCGTATTTATTCTACGGACGCATCAACCTCTTTACGCTTTTGCTCGCGATTGTGCTTCCCGGACAGGCACTGCAAATTATCAATCACGTTCTCAACCGCTATTTCCTTGAACGCAAACAGAACTTGAGTCCACAGCTCTGCATCGAAAGCGCTTTGCTCGGCATCGGTCCATCGACCGCCGTTTCTAGCTTTACCTTCGCAACGCTATTCGCAAGCCTCGTGCTAATTCCGCTTCCGGGACTGCAAGAATTGGGCGTGCTCGGTTCCACGGGATGCATCTTGAACTGGGCAATCACGCTGCTATTCTCGACCGCGCTCTTGCAAGTCACGCAACGCAAAAAACCGTTCACAGTCACGCATGCGCAAATCCATACCAACTACAAAATGTCCATGCTTTCGAGCCGATTGAACTGGATTATTTTTTCCATCATTATCGTCGCAAGCCTTGTTGGGCTTTACGTCAGCGGTCCAAAGATTCACATCCGCAACGACTTTTCGGCAACCGAAATCATCTACAAAGATTCGCACATCGATTCGCTGGTTGCGCAAACGGGATTCATGAACAAGACTCCGCTTATCGTGATGCTCCCCGACAGAGCCGAAAGCGAAAAGCTTTTGGAGCAGTTCAACAAGCTCAAGGACAATGGCGAAATCTCGTCCGTCAATTCCATCTTTACGCTAGCGCAGTTCTCCCCGAACTTGCAGCAGAAAAAAATGGAAAAGCTACGCCAACTGCATAGCATGGTGACAAAATCATTCCGCGAATCGCTCTCGGATAACGAACGCGAAAATTTGGAAAAGCTGGAGCAAGCACTAGAATTCGACGAAAGCGACGAATTCGACCCGCCAGAATACATCGCCAAGAAATTCCGCGACAAGCTAGGCACTCAAGGACGTTTTGCATTCATCTTCACGGACATCAAAGAAAATCTTGGAAGCGAATGTATTAGGTTGTTCAAGGAACTTCATCAAATCGAAGGCATCAACAACGGAACTTACTTGATTGCAGGCACGCCCATTACGCGAGCAATCTTCCTCGAACGGATTACAAATAACATTGGCAGGCCATTGCAAATTGGCGGAATCCTCGTATTCCTCTTCTTGCTCGTTTATTACAACCGTTTGAGCCGAGCCATTTTTACAGTGCTCCCCTCCGTATTCGCAGCTTGCTGGTTCCTCGCCTCCATCAACGTCCTCGACGTTCAAATTTCGGCATACAGCGCCCTCACCTTCCCGATTCTCATCGGCGCAAGCGTCGATGGATCGCTCCAATTCTTCTCGGCTTATTACGAAAAGCAACGAGGGACTGCGCTCACCATCCTCAGAAGCAAGTTCTTTACCATATTCCTTTCGCAGATGGCAGGACTCATCGGCACTTACGGCATGCTCGTTTCGTCGCATCCGGGACTGCGTAGCATGGGTTACGTCTCGTTGATGGGGCTTATCTGCATATTCATTTCGCAATTCACAATATTCCCTCTCATTGCAGGCTCGCTCGACCAATACCGCCTGAAACAACAATTGAAAAAAGAAGCAAAAAAATGAAGTCTCTTTCGAATAAAACGGAAAACATCGCCGCATCGCTCACTGTCGCCATCGACACGATGGCAAAGCAAATGATAGCCGACGGAAAAGATGTCGTCAGCCTCGGCGCAGGCGAACCCGATTTTGACACGCCCAAGCCCATTCAGGACGCAGCCATAGCCTCTATCCGCGAAGGGAAGACGCGCTACACCGCCCCTGTCGGAATTTTAGAAGTCCGCAAAGCAGTCGCCAAAAAGCTCGAAGTCGAAAACGGACTCCATTATGATCCTTCGCAAATCATCATGACAAGCGGCGCAAAGCACGCCGTGTTCAACGCTCTCGCAGCACTCATCAACCCCGGCGACGAAGTGATTATCCCAGCACCTTACTGGGTCACTTACCCAGAACTCGTCAAGTGGCTTGGCGGCACGCCGGTATTTGTTCAAGCAGGTATCGAAAAGAACTTCAAGATTGACGCAGAAGATTTGCGCAAAGCATGCACGCCTCGTACCAAGGCAATTCTTTTGAACAACCCGTGCAATCCGACTGGAGCCGTTTACAGCAAAGGCGAACTCGAAGCACTCGCCAAAGAAATCGTCAAGCAAGACATCTACTGCATTTCGGACGAAGTTTACGAATACTTTGTCTATAGCACAGAATTTGTTTCGGCAGCATCTTTCGAAGGCATGGCGGAACGCACCATCGTCATCAACGGTTTTTCTAAATCGCACTGCATGACTGGCTGGCGAATCGGCTACGACGCGGCCCCTGCTCCGATTGCTAAAATCATCGGCAAAATCCAAGGGCAAGCCACGCACCATCCGAGCAACGTCGCTCAATACGCAGCCCTCGGAGCACTCAACATGGACAAGAGCAACGTCCATCTTATGCAAGAGACTTTCCGCAAACGCAGGGCTTACATGCTCGAACGCACTTCGTTCCTTTCGACAAAGCCCCGTGCTCCAGAAGGGGCTTTCTACCTGTTCGCCCCAGTCAGCGACTACTACGGCAAAAAAACTCCTGATGATCGCGTGATTGCGGGATCGATTGATTTTTGCAGTGCGCTCCTCGAATCCAAGGGACTTGCAATCGTTCCGGGAGCAGCCTTCGGCGACGACAGTTGCGTTCGTTTTTCGTATGCAGCAAGCGACGAAAATCTCCAAAAAGCATGCGACCGTTTTGAAGCATTCGTTAAGGAATTGACGTAGCGGAGAAAGCGCGATGTTTCCATTCCGTCTCGTCCATCCAGATCCTAATAAGCCGTTTACCATCGGGCGCAAATCGGACAACGTTTTGCATTTTGATACCCTGATGGTATCGCGCTACCATGCGGTTTTGGAATTTGCAGACGGCAAATGGATTTTGAAAAATCTCTCCCAAAACAGCATTACCATGCTGAACGGGAAGAACATCGATACAGCAGTGTTAAGCGATGGCGACGTCATTTTGATTGGGACTCGCCAACTGCGTGCCACTCTCCGCGGAGCGGAACTCACGCTCCTTGTAATGGAGCGTGAAACAGCAAGCGACATGCAGACCATTTCGCTTTCAGCGGAATGGAGAAACGTTTCGATTCCAGGAATTTCGGGGAATACGCTCGCGAGGATTTGCAAAGAAGGGAACGGCAACGGAGGCGACAACGCCGAAGTCGCGGAAATAAAATTCAAGAAATCCATCGTCGATGAAGGCGGCAAACGCACACGCCTTATCAAGATGAAAATCGGCGACATCAACCGATTTTCGTCTGCGGTCATTGGGTTTCGCAACGGCGATTTGCTCATCGAATCAAAGGGAAATGGCTTTGACGTTGTTGCCAAAAACGTGAACGTTTTTGCGGGCAAAAAACAACTGCTCAAAGACATCGACTTTGAGCTCCCAGCAGGAGAAATCCTCGCCATCATCGGGCGTTCAGGACAAGGTAAATCATCGCTGCTTAAACTGATTCAAGGGCTGAACCGATGCGACAAGCAGAGCATTGTCCGCATCGGTGGCGTAGATTATCGCAAAAGCGAAATCCGCCGCCGTATCGCGATTTTGCCGCAAGATCCGCCGCTCCGCCCAGAACTTACCGTCGAAGAAACGATTCTCGACGGAGCGCGTTCGTCGATGGACGTAAAGAATTTCAAGGAAGACGCGCTCGCCCGACTCGAAAAATTCTGTGAACTTTTCGGACTGAGCAACCGCCGCAAAAACCTCGTGAAAACACTCAGCGGCGGCGAAATGCGACGCACCGCGCTCGCACGCGAACTGATGGGCAATCCCGGTCTCGTCATTTTAGACGAGCCACTTTCGGGACTCGATCCCTACAATTCACGCATTCTCTGCACGCATTTAAAGCAGCTTGCGTTCCTTGGCCACACGATTATTCTCACAACCCACAGCTACGAAGCACTCCAGATCGCAAATAAAGTTCTCGTTTTGCATCAGGGCGAAGAAGCGTTCTTTGGAACCGTCCAAGCGGCATACGCAAATTTCAAGACAAGCGATCCGCAAACGCTCCTCACCAGCATCACCACAAACGATGCCGTCCAATGGAGGGAATCGCACAAAGTCGACAAAAAACTTCGCGACACCAAATATTATTTTGAACGCACGAAGCTTCCGTGCAACTTCGCCTACACAGTCGCACTTACCGCAAAGCAGTGGTTCCGCGACAAAGGCCGCATCGCCGCTTTATTCTTGCAGCCCGTCATCATCGGCTTTTTGCTCTCGCAGATTTTCTCCGAAAAGTCTTCGTTCTGGACAGTCGCATTTGCAGTCATCCTTTGCGCAAACTGGTTTGCGCTCTCGCTTTCCATCCGCGAAATTGTCCAAGAAAAAGAAATCCTCCGCGACAAGTTCCGCCGAGGCGTATCCGCAATTTCAACGCTCACCGCAAAGCTCACGCTCCCCGTATTCTTTACGTTGCTCCAAACATCTATTGTCTATGCGTTTATCAGCATGCAATTGACCGTCCACCCCGACAAGCTCCGCACTGCACTTGCATTCGCATGCATCGCCATCCCCGCCACTGTCGTTGGGCTATTCACAAGCACGCTCGCCAAAAACACGAGCCAAGCAAATGCATTCTTGCCGCTCCTTATCATCCCGCAAGTCGCACTCGCCGGAGCCTTAGTCCCGCTCGACCAAATGCAAGAAATCGGCCGTGGACTTTCGAGCATTATCTGGTCGCGTTACAACCAAGCCTCGTTTTTGAATATTTTACTTGAACGAAAAGACGATACGTTAAATACGATCCTCCCCCTCGCCATTGCGCTAGGTTTCTATATTATTACTGCAATTTTACTACACAAATTAAAGAAGCCAAGATGATCCAGCACGAACAACCTCAGACTTTTCCGCGCCCTTTTAACGAGAACTATGAATTATTGGGAACACTTGGCAAAGGCGGAATGGGCTATGTCTATAAGGCACTCGATAAAAAGTTAAAGCGCGAAGTCGCATTCAAGATTCTCGACTCGAATTCCGATGTCGAATCCATCAAGCGTTTTTATCTTGAAGCTCAAGCCATGAAGGAGCTGGATCACCAGAACATCGTTCACGTGTTCGATTTCGGTCAGCAGGGCAAGCAGCTTTTTATCGCGATGACTTACGTGCAAGGGATTTCGCTCGCCGAAATTTTGCAGAACAAAAGCAAGCTCTCGTTCGAGGCTATTGAAGTCATCATCAAGCAAATTGCACGCGGACTCCTCTACGCCCACAGCAAGGGGATTGTCCACCGCGACGTGAAGCCCTCGAACATCATGCTCACTCGCGACAACCGCGTTTACCTCATGGACTTCGGCATCTCTTACATACAAGAGATGGAAAAGGAACGCCTCACGCGCACCGGCATGACCATGGGAACGCCCGAATACATGTCCCCGGAACAGTGCCACGGCGACGAAGTCACGCTCCAGTCCGACATTTACAGCATGGGCGTCATCCTTTACGAAATGACGTGCGGACGACTCCCGTTCGAAGGCAACCGCCCTGTAGAAATCGCGCTCAAGCATGTGCAGGAACCACCCCCACCGCCAGAGCTTTTCCGTGAAGACATTCCCGAAGGACTCTCGGAACTGATTCTCAAGTGCTTAAAGAAAAAGCTGAACGAACGCTTCCACGACATGCAGGAATTTTTGGACGAATGCGACCAAGTGTTTCCGCAGCACGACACGCCGCACCAAACGCCCGCCATCGGTCGAAAGACAGGAGCGCAACGGTACGTATCTGCATCCATTGCCGAATCCGCTAAAAATTTCAGACATGGGCTGACTCCGCATAAACTCATTATCGTCGCGTTCTCGGTGCTATTCCCGATGATAGTCATCTTGCTCATGCTACTCATGTTCACTCACAAACCGATGAACACGTTGCACGAACTCGAATGGAACGAAATTCTCGGCAATTACGAAACGCAAGCTATCGAACCCGAAATCACAGGCGGCTACCCGCTCACGAATTTAACGGACGGAGACCTCACTACCGCATGGCTCAATTCAATGCCTTTGAAGCCTTTGAATCCAGTGCTCGCCATGTACTTTGATAAAAAGACACTCATCATGAACATCGGCATTGCAGTAGGTTATCAGAAATCCGTTGACGACGCATTCGGCGATCGATTCCGCATTTTCAAAAAGCCACGCACCATTACCGTCGAAACGAAGGATGGTTTCAAACAAAGGCTCAAGCTCGAAAATATCAAGGGAATGCAATACCCGAACATCCAAGCGGTCGAGACGACCGAGCTCCGATTCTACCTCGAAGACGTTTACGAAACGGACAACAACGACTACGCCATTTCGGAAATTCGATTACTCGGGATGGAAGTGAAATAGGTTTGAGGTATGAGGTCGCGGCAGAGCCGCTTTGAGCGGTGAGCGATGAGCGGTGAGCCGTGAGTTGAGAGACGAGAGGGGAAAATGCAAACGGAAAAGTCATACAACCGCCCAAAGGGGAATTTAATCGAGACCCAAGCGGTCGCGTATTTGATGCGTCAGGGCTACAAAGTGGTGGCACGCAATTACGCCTATCGCGGAGGCGAACTCGACATCGTCGCTCGCGACGGAATAATGCTAGTCTTTGTCGAAGTCAAGTCGGTCTGGAACAACCAGCAGGGCAACCCAGCCGCACGCGTGAACGCTACCAAGCAAAAGAAAATTTGGCAAACAGCCTGCCATTTTTTGGCAACGCAAAAGGAAATTGCCCCCAAAGGTTTCGACGAGCCATGCCGATTTGACGTTCTTAGTGCCCGAGTCTATCAGCAGCCACTCCAATTCAACCACATCAAAAACGCATTCGAAAGCAACGAAGTCTTGCCGAGATGCTAGTAATAGACGAGAGAAGCGGCGGAGCCGCAGTTAGTAGTTCCTAGAACTTAGAGCTTAGTTGGCAGTAATTAGGAGCGATGAGCGGTGAGCCGTGAGCGGCGCATGAAGCGTGATTCGTGTGTCATCCTAAGCGAAGCCCTGCCATTTTGAAGCCGAAGGCGATAGAAACTAGAAACACTAGTGATAACAGTCACAAAGTGTTATCTTGAGCAAAATCGAGGGATCCCTGCGTACTAATTTTATATATATTTTCCCTCCAAAAGCGAAATAACACGAACAACATTATGCGACTCGAAGTACATCCAGAAAATCCGCAAGCTCGCATCGTAAAGCAAGCGGCAGAAATTCTTGAAGACGACGGACTCGTCCTCTACCCCACGGAATCCGGCTACGCCATCGGCTGCAACGCCGAATCTACCAAAGCCATCCACAAGCTCTACGCTCTCAAAAAACCCATGAAAAAATTCTTCATGGCACTCATTGTCCCCGACATCCGCTTCGCCACCGGCTACGCCCGAGTGAGCAACTTCGCATTCAGCATCATCAAGCAACGCGTCCCCGGACCTTACACATTCATTCTCCCCGCCGACCCGCACATCGCACGCAAGCTCGATGTCAAGCGTCCCGAAATCGGCATCCGCATCCCGACGCACCCGTTCTTCAAAGAACTCTTCCAGCATTTTGACAAGCCCATCCTCAGCACGGCAGCCAAGCTCAGCGACGAAGACATCTACGAAACAGACGAACTCTGGGACACATTCCAGCACTCCGTCAACATGATGGTCGATTGCGGCAACATCGAAATCAACCCGACAAACGTCGTGAGCCTCGTCGGCGATTCCATTGACGTTATCCGCGGAGAGCTGATATAACAGGTCTAATGCATTATACAAGAAAAGGGCCGCCAACATGCAAAACATGAGGCGACCCTTTTGCTATACCCGGTTCGCGAGTCGAACGCGAGTTTAATCCTTAGGAGGGACTCGTTCTATCCATCTGAACTAACCAGGCTCATTAGCGAGTGCGAATATAGTAAAAAATGCAAAAAAATGCAAATCATGATAAAAATTTCTGTTTCACATTTAAACGCAAATAACGATTTACACTTTGGCACGATATTTGCTAATAATTTTCTAAATTTAGGACAGAAAATGTAAAACACCCGCTCGACGGGCTAAATTTAAAGGAATTTTATCATCATGGCAGAAGAAAAGAATCAAGAACAGGAACCGACCGCAGAAGAACGTGCCAAATTTGAACAGGACGTGCTCAACGCAGCACAAGAAGCTATGAATGCCAAAACAGACGAAAGTGAAAAGCTAGCCGAAGCTCAAAAAGACGAAAGAAATTCAGAATCTTCTGAACAAAGCGAAGAATCCAGTGCAAATACCGAAGCCAAAGCCGAAGAACAGGTTTCTACAGAATCCCCCGAAGATATTCTCAAAGCAGAACTCGCCGCAGCCAACGACCGCAACCTCCGCTTGATGGCTGAATTCGACAACTTCCGCCGCCGCAGCGCCAAAGAACAGCTCGACCTCATCGAAGTTGCCAACGGCAAGATTCTCGAAAAGCTCTCCGAAGTCCAAGACAATTTTGAACGCGCTTTCGCCGCCGAAAACAAGGCTAAAGACCTCGACGCATTCGAAAAAGGCATGCAGCTCATTTACAACCAGTTCGCCAAGATTCTCACGGACGCAGGTCTTGAACAGATCGATCCGACCGGCAAGGAATTCGACCCGAACATGCACGAAGCTTTGATGCAGCAGCCCAGTGAGACAATCCCCGAAGGTCACGTCGTAACCGTGTTCCAGAAAGGCTATAAACTCAAGAACAAAATCTTGAAGACCGCAAAGGTCATCGTCTCCTCCGGGAAATAATACGCAGTGTCATCCTGAGTGAACTTTACCCGACCACAACTTCAGTGGCCGGGCTTCTTTTTTATTACAAACATCCTTTTGATAAATTGACAATAAAATCTTATCCTTGCGTTTATTTGCAGGGATTTTTCGATATACATTTACTATTGGGTGATTGTGTTAACGAGGGACGGAGATCAAGATGTTTGGTAAAATCTTAGCCGCTTCGGCGGTATTGGCATGTGCTGCATTCGCGCAGCATCCTATTATCACCACGAGCTACACGGCGGATCCGGCTCCGTACGTGCATGGCGATACAGTCTACCTCTACACCACTCACGACGACGATAACGCCGACAACTTTATGATGTACGACTGGTTGCTGTACACCTCCACCGATATGGTCAACTGGACTGACCACGGTGCGGTGGCATCGCTTGGCGATTTCAAGTGGTACAATTCCAATAACGGAGCTTGGGCGGAACAGGTCATCGAACGCGATGGCAAGTGGTTCATGTACTGCCCCATCCACGGTCACGGAATTTCCGTTCTCGTCGCAGACAACCCCTACGGCCCTTTCACGGACCCGCTCAACGGCCAGCTTGTTTGGCAACGTGAACATTGGAACGATATCGATCCAACCGTTTGGATTGATGACGACGGTCAAGCTTATATGTACTGGGGCAATCCGGAACTCTACATGGTCAAGCTCAAAAAGGACATGATCCACACGGAAGGAAACATCGTCACCTACCCCAAGATCAAAGACTACCAAGAAGGCCCCTGGTTCTACAAACACGGCAAATATTACTACATGGCATTCGCCTCAACTTGCTGCTCTGAAGGTATCGGCTACGCCATGAGCGACTCCCCCACTGGCCCTTGGACGTACAAAGGCGACATCATGCCGCACTCCCCGAAAAGCCGCGGAAACCACCCGGGAATCATCGACTACAAAGGGAAATCTTACGTTTTTGGCCTCAATTACCTGCTTTGGGCGGAATACCAAGCTAAAATCGGTCAAGCTTACAAGCATGCGGAACGCCGTTCCGTTTCCGTCGCCGAAATGCACTACAACGCCGACGGCACCATCCAGAAAATCGACTTCTGGCCCGAAAGTGGCGTTGTGGAACAGGTCGAAGATTTCGACCCTTACAAGCGTGTCGAAGCAGAAACGATGTCTTGGGGCGAAGGACTCAAGACCCGCAAGGGCAAGGAACTCGGCAACATGATCCTCACCAAAATCAACGATGGCGACTACACCAGAATTAGCGGCGTAGAATTTGGCGATGCAGGCGCAGAATCATTCTCGGCCTCCGTCTTAAGCGTCAAGAAGGCTTCTTCTATCACGCTGCATCTCGATAAGGTTGACGGTAAAACCATCGGCAAGGCTGAATTTTCTGCAGACGGCCTTGTGACCGCGCCGCTCACAGGCGCGGTCGGCAAACACGACGTGTTCTTCGTGTTCGCGGGCGACTTCGA
>CAMZGI010000035.1 GCA_947306305.1 uncultured Fibrobacter sp. | reverse complement strand
GCTGGCATCGGCCCCACGGTTTTGGATCAGGTTGTGGGCGTGGTGAAGGCTTACACGACTCGTGTGGGCAACGGCCCATTCCCGACGGAACTTCTCGACGAAACGGGCGACAAGCTCCGCAACATCGGTAACGAATTTGGCGCGACTACAGGTCGCAACCGCCGCTGCGGTTGGTTCGACGCTCCGGTTGTCCGCAAGGCTACTGTGGTGAACGGCCTTACTCACTTGGCTATCACCAAGCTCGACGTGCTCGACACGTTCGACTCCATCAAGATTTGCACGCACTACATGTGCGATGGCGAAAAGCTTGATCTTATTCCGAACCAGCTGTCCAAGGTCGGTCGTTGCACGCCGGTCTATGAAGAAATGCCGGGTTGGAAGTGCGATACGAGCAAGTGCCGCAAGTTCGACGAACTTCCGGAAAACGCAAAGAAGTACTTGAAACGTATGGCGGAACTCGTTGGCGTTAAGATTGGCATGGTTTCTATCGGTGCCAAGCGCGATCAGAGTATCGTCGTAGATCTGGACTAAAAACATGAGGTAGGATAAATGGACGCGACCATTGTTGATTTGCTGAAAGGTGTTGAGCTCTTCTCGGAACTCAACGAAGAGCAGCTGGGGATGATTGCCACGCTGGTAGTTGTCAAGAACTTCAATCGTGATGAAACTGTGGTCTTGGAAGGTGACGACTCGGTACAAGCCTTGTACCTGATTGCCATGGGTTCCGTGCAGGTTTACATGACTGGAATCGATGGTCGCGAAACCATCTTGTCTTTCCTTGAACGTGGGGATTTTTTCGGGGAGATGTCGCTCATCGACGGCGAACCCCGGTCTGCCTCCGTCCGCACGGTGACTGACGCGAAGCTTCTCGTCATCCATCGTGATTCTTTCCTTAGCCTTATCCGCAAGTCTCCCGAAATTGCAATGGGCCTCATGAGCGAACTTTGCAAGAGGCTCCGCAAGGCGAACAAGCAAATCGGTTCGCTTTCGACGATGTCTGTGTCGGGCCGCGTAGCGGGGACGCTCCTCAACTTGATGCAAGAACGCGGCATGCGTATCCGTACAGATAACGGAAACATGGTGACGGTTATCCACAACCGCCCGACCCAGCAGCAGCTTGCCGACATGTCGGGCACCACTCGCGAGACGGTGAGCCGCATTTGTTCTTTGCTGGTCAAGACAAACGCAATCGCGATGACCGGCAAGGACATTGTCATTTTTGACGAAGACGCCCTGCAAGAAAAGGCGACCAAGGGTTAATTCTGGTATAGCTTGTTATGAATAAAATAAAGTCTCTTTGGAGCAAGATTAGGCATACTGCCTTTTTCAAGGCTTTTGTAATTTGGATTTTTGTAGTCATAGTACTTGTCTTTGCTGTCGATAAGCTTTTGATGCCTGCGTTTGCAGGGGCTTTCGCGAGCACTGGCCAGGTGCCGAACCTCGAAGGGCTTTCGGAACAAGAAGCCGAGTCGGCATTGACGGCGGCGGGCTTCAAGTACGAATGGAACGTGGAAGGCCGCTACAGCACTCAGGTGCCGGCGGGCAAGGTGCTTGTGCAGATGCCCAAGGCGGGCCGCACGGCTAAGATTGGCCGCACGGTAAGGCTCACCAAGAGTCTCGGGCTGCGCAAGGTGATTATTCCCGATTTGCGTGGCAAGAGTCAAAAGCAGGCGAGCATTTCGCTTTCGCGTGCTGGGCTTGTGCAGGGCGACGTTATCAAGGGCGCCCATGCAAGTATTCCGCGCGGGGTTGTCATCCGCACGGAACCGATTGCGGGCGACACGGTCCGCATTGGCGATACGGTCAACGTCGTCATTTCGGCTGGCGTTACCACAGGCCGAATTTTGCTCCCCAACTTTGAAGGCATCCTCATGGACGAAGTTTATCCGAGAATGGATAGGCTCGGATTCAAGGTGGGCTCCATCAGGCGTCAAAAGAACGACGAGGGCGCTCGTCCTGGCTCTGTCATCGAGACTTCTCCGAAGTACGGCGACTACTTGAAGCCGGGTTCGAGAGTTGACTTTATCATTGCGGATTAGTGCTTTTTTAGGGAGTTTTTGATGCGTCATGTCCTTTTTTCGTGGGTGCTGTCTTTAGGCGTTGCCGCTTTGTGCGCATGCAGTTCTGCACCTGCAAAAAAGGGTGATGTTGCAGCCCCGACTTTGACAGCCGCAGACTCGACTTTGATTAAGAAAGTGGTCGAGGAGCATGTCGCGAAGGTAAAAAATGCCGATGTCGATTTGGACGCGGCTCATGAATTTTTTATTCTCGCGAAGAACATGGAATTGCGTGGCGACGCCCGTCAGGCGGATTTCTTTTGGAAGCAGGCTTACAAGGCGGACCCGACTAGCCGTTATTTGGGCTTCGGCGTAGCCGAGCGTCTAGTCGCCGCAGGCGAAGACTCCTTGGCGTTGGTCGAAGCGAAAAAGGCTTCGGCGCTCAAGGGCAAAAAAACTGCGGCCCAGTACGCGTTGCTCGCGCGGCTTTACGTAAAGACGGGCGAGGTCGATTCTTGCCGCAAGTATTTTGAAAAGGGGCTTGACGAGTCGCGTTACCAAGACATGGCTTTGCTTTACGATTACAGCTTGTTCTTGGAAGCTATCCGCGACGAAAAAGAGCTTGTCCGCATTTACGACTTGCTGTTGCCCAAGGTCAATTTCATTTCGACATTGTTCCAGCGCCAGCTTTCGCTTTTGCTGGACATGGGCCGTGATTCAGCCGTGGTCGATTTGTTCAGCAGGGCTCACGAGGCGACTGGCGACAAGCAGATGCTTTTGCAGAAAGTTCGCGGGCTGATGGCGATGAAGCGCAACAAAGAAGCGGTTGCCATTGTCGATACGCTCACGAGCGCAAAGCTTGAAGACGAAGAAATGACCATCATGGTGCTTGCCTCCATGGAGGGCGACAGCGCCTATGCATTTGCTCGCAAAAAGTATTATGAAGACGGCGTGAAGACCCCCGTGGTGCTTTGCTTTATCGGCCAGTACGAATACGACGTGGGCAAGCGCGACAGCGCAAAGGTGCATTTGCGCGAGTCTGTAGATAAATTGCAAGGGCAGCCCAAATATGCGAACCGTGCCTACCTTGGTCTCGTGAACATTTTTGCAGCCGAACAGAATTACCCCGAAGCAATCAAGTATGCCGAAAAGTCCGATTCCGTGACGAACGGCGAAACGAGAATGTTGCTTGCTTCCGTGTATGCGCTTGCAGACAAGTATGACAAGGCATATACGATTTTGGATTCGCTCATGAAGTTCTGGGAAAACTGGAAACCGCTCCCCGGCATTGTAGATTCTACAAAGCTTGCGCAGATGAAGGTCGAATCGCAAATCAAGTACTTGCAGGTTCTGGACATTTATTCGAGAGCTTTGATTGGCGAAGCATTGCTGATTGAAAAGGACGCTCGTGCCGATTCGGTGAAAAAAGCCCGCGCTACTGCTAACCGCGAAAAAGCCGAAACCATGCTCGACACGTTCTTTGCGAAAGATTCCTCTTACGTGAGAGTTCGTTTGTCCATGGCTATGAACTTGGAACGCCTTAAACGCTACGACGAATCGTTCAAGCATTTCGAAGTTTTGCTCAAACAGCCCGAATTCACTCCGCACGAAATGGCATCGACCTTGAACTATTACGGCTATTCGCTGATTGAGCTCAACCGCTCCGCAGAAGAAGTCGAAAAAGGCTACAGGCTCGTTTTGCAAGCGCTTGTCCTTGAAAAAGACGGCGAAGCGAAGGATGCCTATTTGGATTCCAAGGCTTGGGGCCTGTATCGCATGGGACGTTTTGACGAAGCTTACCAAGTGATGCAACTGATTGACCATAATAAGATGAATCGCGACGACGTATTCTGGGAACATCTGGGAGCTATTCAAGAAGCCCTCGGCATGAAACAAGAAGCGGCTAAGTCGTACAAGTTCTTGCGTAAGTTGAACCCCAAGCACCCCGCTGTCCTTAAGTTCTTTGGCAAAAAGAAGTAGGCTGTTATGACTTGGACGGTGGCTAGATGTAGCGCCCTTTTGCGGGGATTTTTTGCTCTGATTTTGTTCGCACTGTTGTCCTCGCTTTTGCTTGCTGGCTGTGCTGGCGGAAAAAAGACGACTGCATCGGTTGCGGGCAGTGTCGAAGCCCCTGCCGATAGCTTAAAGGCAAAATTCTCGATAACAATTTATTCCGAAGACGGATCGTCGCAAGACTTGGATGCCGTGCTGTTCTCTGTTCCGAATAAACGCTACCGCATGGAACTGACAGCCATGATGGGCGTTGGAGTCGCCTCGCTCTTGTGGCTAGAAAGCGGCTGGCAGATGGTGTTCCCGACCGAGAGAATGTACGTGACTGGCGCCGGCTACATGGTGGGCCTTTTTACCGACCCGTCGATTCCGATGGTGCACATCCATCAGGTAGCTGGGCTGTTCGATGGCAAAGTGCTGCCCGAAAAACTCGAAGAAGTCTCAACCCGCGATTCTGTTGCAAACGATTCCGCTGTCGTGAAAATCCGCGAAGCCCGCGACCCCTTTACCCGCCGCTACACCTACGCCGAGAAGAATGGCGAAGTGCTTTGGCTCGAAACTTTGGGCCGCGACGGCAAAGACGAAAAGCTAGTCATTGAAGAATACAAAGTATTTAGCGGAGTAAAAACGCCGTCCAAAATCTCGTTTATCCGTGACGGAGCGACCTTCCTCGAAATCCGCGTGAAAAAAGTGTACCGCGACAAATCCTTTAGCTCTGGCACCTGGCGCCTGAACATCCCCCGCAACTACAAACCCCTCGGGTAAGAACGGACCGTCATCCTCACGAAGGTGAAAATTTTTGCATCTTTAGCTTATTCTGTAAATTTTTTACAACATAATCGTTTCTACAAAATTTAAGTTACTTGATTTTGCTGTGAATTTTTTATAAGTTTAAAATATGTACCAGCCACACTCTTGTGGCGTATAAAATCAAACAGCAACAAAAGGGAATCGAACATGAGAAATTCCTTTTCTGAACAACTTTCCAAAATCATCATCCCGGCACGTCTTGGCTTAGCCCTGTGCGTCGCTTTGTTCACAACAACGGCTGCGTTCGCAAGAACTATAGACCTTTCGACGGAACCCCCTTCGGAAGACGGCACTATCCTCGTAAACAATGGCGATGTGCTGACAGGCGAACTTGATGGCTCGACTCGTCCCTACAAAGTTGTCGTTGCTTCTGGTGCTACGGTCACGCTCAATAATGCGGCGGTTAATGGTGTAGTAAACAATGATGATTATACATGGGCGGGCATCTCCTGCTTGGGTAACTGCAATATTCTTCTCGCGGAAGGGAGTAAGAACTATGTGCATGGTTTTAATAAGGCTCCAGGCATTTTCGTCCCTCAAAAAGCAACATTGACTATTGACGGGGATGGCGAACTTGAGGCTGTTGGGGATTGGTCTGGAGCTGGTATTGGTGGCGGTATGATTGGAGACTTGCGAGAAAGCGGTAGTATTGTTATTAACGGTGGTACGATTACTGCTACGAGTGAGTATGCAGCTGGTATTGGTTGCGGTCCTGCTGGTTCGAGTGAGGCTTCCTGCGAAGATATTGTTATTAATGGCGGCAATATCACGGCTAAGAGTCTACTCTATGGAGCAGGAATTGGTGGCGGTTATGGATCTTCATGTGGCAATATCACTATTACAGGTGGCACGATCGAGACCTTCTGCGGGTATGTGGGTGCTGGCATTGGTACTGGCGCTAGTGGCAAAGTGGGAAATATTTTGATTACAGGCGGTACTGTTACTGCAACGGGGGATAATTATGCTGTTGGTATTGGGTCCCCGAGTGGAACATGTGGCAATATTACCATTGGAGAGAATGTTACTCAAGTTACCGCTATAACCAATGGAGAAGCTAATCGCTATAGCGTTGGTGGATATTCTGGAAATGTTGGCGTAATTACTATTGGCGGTGTGGTGACGGGTAGCATTTCCTCCAGTCCGTTTGTGTATCCTCAAAAAACTTATACCGTGGTATTCGATAAAAACGAGGGTAGCGGAGAGATGGCGAACCAGACTGCTTATTACGACTCCGAGCTGCCTTTATCTCTCAATACCTATACTCGTGAAGGTTATTTGTTTGCCGGCTGGAATACGCAACCGGATGGCAGCGGAGATGTATATACGGACGGTGCAAAAGTGCAGAACTTGGCTAACGCTGGCGAATCTGTGACGCTTTACGCCCAGTGGTTCAATGGGGATGTTTCGATGTTGAAAGTCGACATTGTCGTAGAAAATGGTATGGTGCTGAAAGGGAAGCTTAGTAGTAACATCAGCATTTCAATTGCTGCAGATGCCGAAGTGACGTTTGATGGCCTGACTATCGAAGGTGTAGATGATGAAAACTTCAAGTGGGCGGGCATTACCTGCTATGACAACTGCAAGATAAATCTTGCGGAAGGAAGCAAAAATGTTGTGAAAGGATTCGATTATCGTTTTCCAGGTATATTTTTCAATACACGCAGTACGCTTACTATCGATGGAAATGGTTCGCTTGAGGCGAGCAGTAATGGTCTAGGAGCAGGTATCGGTGCAGCTTCCGTGAGTTGGGGTGATTGTGGCAATGTTGTGATAAAGGGTGGTAATATTACCGCGACGGGTGGTAGATACGCTGCCGGTATCGGCGGTTCTCGTGAGTCCAATTGTGGCAATATTGAGATAAAGGGCGGCAATATTGCTGCGACGAGTGGTGGTTACGCTGCCGGTATTGGAGGTGGCTATAAAGCTAGTTGTGGCAATATTGAGATAAAGGGTGGAGTTATCATTGCTGAAGGTGATTGGGGTGGAGCTGGCATTGGAGGCGGCTCTAATGGTACTTGTGGCAATGTTGTGATAGAGGGTGGTAATATTACCGCGACGGGTGGTGATTACGCTGCCGGTATCGGAGGTAGCTTTAATGGTAATTGTGGCAATATTGATATCAAAGGTGGTACTACTATAGTTTCGGGTGGTTATTTGGGGCCTGCTCTTGGTTGTGACGAAAATTCGTCTTGCGGCTATGTCGCGATTAGCGGAGAAAAGACGAGAGTCACTGCGACAAAGGGGAAAAACTCTATGTACAACATTGGTCTGAGCGAAAATTACTCTGCAGGAATTACTGGAGTTGAAGGCTTGGTGGAAGGTTCTATCAAGACAAGTCCGTATGTCTATCCGCCTTTGCTTGCAATCACCGATGATGAAAACGGCAAGCATGCGTCTATCAATGGAGCTTATGGTGGCTTGGACGTGCTTGATTTTGCCGAGGATATCGATAATGTGGACGTTGCGTTCAACCGCGAATTTGCAGCGGGCGTGTTCTCTACATTGACACTTCCGTTCGATGTGAGCACGGAATACCTTGAAGGTCTTGGGATGTTGCTCAAGTTCAACGGACTCAAGCAGAAAGACGTAAACGGCAAAAAACAGTGGGTTGTGAGAATGAAGAAGCTTTGGGAAAAGGGTGTGACTGCCGAATACAAGACTCTTGAAGCCTACACGCCTTATATGGTGCTGATGGACGACGCTTCGCTCAAGGTGAATACCGCCGTCACGCTCAAGAAATCTAAGGAGTCGGTCGCTACTGTAGAAGGTTCTGAATGGGAATTCCGTGGAACGCTCGCTTACAAACAATGGGGCGGCAAGAATGACAAAGAAATTGGTCGCGTCTATGGCTTTGCCGCCGAGGCGAATGACAACATTGCCGTCGGTCAGTTCGTGAAGGCTGGCGAAGGTGCGTATATCTATCCGCTCCGTGCATATTTGCTCGCTCCGCAAACAACTGCAACTGGAATTAAGTCAAACATTGCAGGCGGCAAAAATTTCTCGACAATGAGTTTGCCTGAAATAATTGATGTTGAAATGGAAGAAGTCGGTGAAAGCGGCAATGAGCCGAAGACAACCGTCATCGGCAAGTTCGACACCCGCACAGGCGAGTTCACTAGCGTGAAGAACGGTGCCGCTGCCCGCACGTTCGATGCGAAAGGCCGCAACGTCGGGAGCAAGGTGGGCAAAGCCCGCGGTGCTTACTACGGGAAGGGCGGCAAAGCCGCAGTTGCTAGATAAGAGTTACTAGTGTAAGAAAGGACTCCGTTGTGTGCGGAGTCCTTTTTGTCATCCTCTCGACTCGATCGAGGATTCCCTTACTTCGTCATGGCGGCCGGAGCCTGCCCTGAGCTTGTCGAATGGGTGCCGCCATCTCTCGCCTTACGCAGTTGTCGTCTCTCCTCTATCCCAATTCCACTTCGACGATTCCTCGCACGGAATTGAAGCAGTAGATTTTCTCGGCGGTTTCCAAGTCGCTTGGGTGCAGAACCATTTCCTTGATTTTCCCATCGCGGAGCAGCTTTTGCCGCGTCACTCCATTTAAAAGCCCGCATTTCACGGGCGGCGTGAAGATTTCTCCGTTTTGCATCACGGCGATGTTCGTGAACGTCCCTTCGGTGATTTCGCCTTTTTCGTTGATGCCGATTTCGTCGAAAACGTCTTTCGGCATGGGCAAGCGAATGCTCGTCTTGTGGTACAAAAATGGATTCGATGAATTGACTTTATGTGCAATTCTGATTTTCGGGTTGACTTTGGGTTCAGGAATTTTTCGAGTCGTGACTTCGAAATGCCCGTCTTTGAACAGCTCGATTCGATTGACTACGCTCGGGTCGAATTTGATTTTCTCGATGCCGCTGTTCCATACAAAGTCTAACGCTTTTGCAGATTTTTTCAACCTCTCGATGTGCATCTCGAAATCGGTGATGCCTGTTTCAATTAGCGAAAAATCGGTTTCCAAAAACTTCGCTTTGGTGAGCGTCTCGTTCCATTCGTCTTCGGCGGTGGAACTCCAAGTGATGGCACTGCCTGCGTTGTAACGAAAATACGCTTCGCCATTTTTCTTCTGCAAAATTCTAATCGGCACAGAGAAAATGACCTCGTCGTTATGGATGTATCCGATGGCTCCGCAGTAAACGTCTCGCGAAAATTTTTCTGCTTTGTCGATAACTTCCATGGTCGAAATTTTCGGTGCACCCGTAATCGAACCGCATGGGTAAATCGCTTCGATAATGTCGTACAGTGTTACGCCCTCTTTCAACTCTGACGAAATTTCAGATGTCATTTGGAATAACGTTTTATGCTGCTCGATGTCGAATAGTTTGTCTGCGTGAACGGTACCTGGCTTCGATATTCTGCCCAAGTCGTTCCGTAGCAAATCGACAATCATGATGTTTTCGGTACGGTTCTTCAAGTCATTGAACAAAAAGCTTTTCAGCTCCGCGTCTTCTTCATCTGTTTTGCCCCTCTTGACCGTCCCTTTCATGGGCTTTGTCAAAATTCGGTTGCCATCCAGCGTAAAGAATAATTCGGGCGAAAACGAGAGGATTGTTTCATGCTTGTTCTGCAAAAACGCATTGTAAGGAGTCTTTTGATTTTGCAAAAGGTAATGGTATAAATCTAGTTCGTTCGCGTTTGTTTTTAATACAGACGGATAAGTGTAATTTACTTCGTAAGTAATCCCGTTTTTAATTTGTTCTTTAATAAACTCAACTGCCTTTGCATATTCCTCTTTAGATACGAGCGGATTCACGATGGTGCCAATTTTATAGTCGGGAGTTTTTTGCTCGAAAGGCTCAAACGAGTCGAACGCTTCAAAATAAACGAGCGGCAAATTGCAAGTTTTTTTTCAAGTCGTACCTCATGTATCCCACAAGGTAAAGACCTTTGCTTTTTAAAATTTCAATTCTGCCCAATGCGGACTTGACATCTCTGGGGTCGAAAATTTCAATTGTTTCAATGGGATTTTTAAAAATTTTATTTGCATATATTTGCATAATTGCTTAGCTCTGTTTTCGAAAACGGCGAAAATATATAAAATTTCAAAATTGGAAAATTCTTTTTTACTTTGTATTTCCTTGTCTGTTTTGGATTTATATTAATAAGAGTTGTTGGTGGATTGGGAGAAGGAGTGTGCGATGAAAAGAGCAATCTTTTCTGTTTTCCCAATCGTGCTGGCGACAGCGTTCACTGCGGCTTCTGCTTATACGTTGAGCGGAACTGTTAAAAACGAGGCAGGTTCTCCAGTTTCAGGAGCAACCGTAAAGCTGCTTCTCAAAGATACGTCGGTCACGACCGATTCCGATGGCAAGTTTACAATCGAGCAAAAAGCAGATTCGATCGTGGGGCTTCACGGCAGTCTTACGCCGGGCTACCTCAATTACGCAAACGGCATTCTCCATTTCTCTCAAAGTCCCAATTCGCCTGTGCAAGTGTCTATTTTCGACATGATGGGCAATCAGGTGCTTCGCCAAACGCTCCGTGGATCGGGTCAAGTCAATTTGCGTCAGGGCGTAAAAGCTGGTGGTGCTTATATCGCTCGCGTCCGCGTTGGCAATGTGCAGCAAGCAATTCAATTTACTACAGAAGGCTCGTTTAATCAGTCTTATTCGGCTTCGCAGGGGGCTCTCCTCAAAGTCGAAGACGATGCGAAAGATACTTTGCTCGTAGCAGCGAAGGATTACGATACGCTTAAAGTGTATCTCGCCAAGCTCGACACCACGGTTTCGCTCACGTTGAAAAAGCCGGTTCTCGAACAAACTTACGCTTTCGGTTATCCGCTCAAGAACGAACCCACGCCGAGTAAGGGTTGCGGCAAAGATAATACATTGAAGAATTACTTCAAGTTCACCGGTGGCGGCATCGAGCACGAAGTTTATTTGGACGTTCCCGAAAATTACGACAAGAATAAGCCGTATCGCTTGGTGTTCGGCATGCATTGCATGGGCGGCTCTGCGCAGAACGTTGCAAAGAACGAACATTATTATGGTTACCGCGACAAGGACAAGACCAATACGATTTTCGTGGCGCCGCATGGCTATACAGACAACATGCCGTGGCGTTGCGGCGACGATAAAGACCACAAGTTCTTCGATGAACTTTTGACGCACTTGAACGAGAACCTTTGCGTGGATACGTCGCGCGTGTTCTCCTCTGGCTTTAGCTTTGGCGCCATGTTCTCGAACTCTCTTGCACAGGTGTTCCAGCATCGTTTGCGCGGTGTCGTGGTGTTCGCGACGGCTGACCAAGTGATTTATATTCCTAAAAACGCGGGTAAGCCAATAGCCTGGATGGGGACTGTTGGCTTGAGCGACGGTACATGTCCTCCGAGCATGGGACGTAGCGCCCGCGACAGGATTTTGAAGAACAACGGACCAGAAGGACATCTCGATTGCACTAGCGAAAAGGCAACGGAATTTTCTGGTAACGGCAACCATGTATGCTACGACTACAAGACTGTCGATCCGCGCTTCCCTGTGAAGTGGTGCACATTCAATGGCGGGCACCAGTGGGATATGCGTGAAAACGGCAAGCTGTGGGCAAGCGACGTTGGTTGGGAGTTCATCACGCAATTCTAATCATACATTCCTAAAGTACAAATGAAGCCTTTCCGCGAGGAAAGGCTTTTTCGTATAGAAGCGTCATCCTATGAAACTTCTTCGTCATTCCCGCGAAGGCGGGAATCTTCAGCGTTAAAAACAATATATATTTCAAGTATGATTCCTTGTAAGCATTTTTCTTTTTTGAGGACGGCGTTGCTCGCTCTGCTTGTCGCATTTTTGTCCCCGGTTTTCGCATCGGGTCTTGTGAAGCAAAAAATCGATACGACCGACGCGATGGTGACGCTTCAGAATTACGACCGCGGCTTCTATACGCCGCAAGTGTTGCACATCAAGCCCGCGGGCGGCAAGCCGATTGAAAAGCCTTACAGCAAGCTTTTGCATTTGCGAGCCGAAATTTCGGAATTCAGCAGCCACGCATGGCTGGGAGTCGATACGACGGGCGGCAAAAAAGACACGACGTGGGGCAAGGATCAAGACTTGACCGAAGAGGCGTTGAACATGTTGCAGACAACGTTTGACAATATCCGCAAAAATCAAGGCTTTGTCGTGGTACGAATTTGTTATGACCCGTGGTATGTGGGCAAGAGCAATGTAACCCCCGATCACAAGTGGGTTTTGCGTCATGTGGAACAGCTCGCTCCCGTGCTTTCGAAAAATACCGACGTGATTGTAGCGCTCGAAATGGGCATGCATGGCGCTTACGGCGAAATGCACAGCGACACGAACATTACTTACGACAAAGTAGCAGAAGCAGTAAATTTAATGCTCCGCTTGACTCCGCCAGAACTCAAAATCCTCACGCGCACGGGCAACTATTCGGCGAAGGTGCTCGGCTTTGACAATTGGGGCAAGGACTTTTATATCGATGGCGAAAAGTTTAAAGAAATTGCAAGGGCAAAAGGCGATACAATGTACCGCGTTGGAATGTTCAACGACGGCTATTTGGGAACGCAATACGATTATGGCACTTGGGGGGCTGACTGCGCAACTTCAATCTGCCGCGAAGAAGGCGTGGCGTGGCTCGAAAAATACGGCATCAATACACCGTATGGCGGCGAGGCCCTTACAACAGCGGGCGGCTACCAAGTCATCAACACGCCAGAATTTCTTTCTTACGAAGGCTTCCGAACACATACAAGCTATCTGAATATCCAGTGGAACAACAACTTGATTGACAGCTGGAAAAAAACGTTGTTCAAAGGCAAGGACTTTGAATACGACCCTGCGAAAGTCGATACGCTCACGGGCTTCAAGTATATCAACGACCATTTGGGCTACCGCTACGTGCTGCGCGAATCTTGGATAAGCGACACCGTTTGGGCTGATGGAATTTTCAAAGCGAAACTCCGCATCCAGAACGTGGGCTTTGGCAACTTGACTCGAAAAACGAAAGCATCGCTTGTTGTTGAAGGTTCTCGACAAGAAGGCATTTTGGATACGTTAGCGACAGTTTATTACAATATACCGCTTTCTGATACCATTGATTTTATGAAAGTGCATAGCCGTAAAATTGAAATTAAAGGTGCCGATACTGTAATGACATTTGATGGGAACAATGAAATTGAGATTGAAGCAAAATTAGACGGAATAGATCGTTCTGAAAAACGTGTAAAGCCCTATCGTGTTTATTTAACAGTTTGCAGTGAAAGCGATTCAAGCAGTCAAACAGGATGCATTCAATTTGCAAATAAAGACTATATGGCTTATGGAGTCTATCTTGGAGAATTTTACTCTGTTGACAAGACGGTATCTATAAACGCTCGCCCAAATTCAAAGCCAGCCCAAAAGCGAACCGCCCCCTTTGTTCATAGAAAGCGTAATAGCGTCATAGTTCGCGACGGCGAAAAAGCCTACTACGTAAACGGCTTCGGGACGAAGTAACGTAGAAAAAAGTCTCCGCATAAGCGGAGACTTTCTACTTTATCCTATCTCCGCAAAATTCTTGGCGACCGCATTTTTTGCAATGCGCGCCCATCCAAAGCGTGTCGAATTGCTCGATGGCAGCTTCGACTAATTGCGGATCGTTTGTAAGGATTCCTGCCTCGAAGTTGCGGCGTAATGGGCTTTTCATGCCGATGCCAGCGCCTGTGAGATTTGCGGAGCCAATGTAGGCTGTTTCCAAGTCGAAAATGATTATCTTGAAATGGACTCGCGGGCACATGACGCGTTCCAAGTCGGTGACGAGAATCGGGTAGCGGTCAAAATCTTCACGGAAATTCGGGCCAGGTTCTTTTGCGTGAATGAGCCGCACGCCAACACCATGCTTGAGCAGCGTAGCCAATTGTCCGAGCAATGGAATGGACTCGCCGTCTTGCTTTACATACACGTCTTTAATGTCTGCGGTTCCGATCCATAACGTTTCGCGAACTGTTGCGATACGCGAGATGACTTCGGAATAATGTTCTTCGTTGGCGATGTATTTGGTGAATGTTGGCATAGAAGAATTGTAAAAAAAATTCCCGCTTGTGGCGGGAATGACTTTGTTAAAAACGGTGCCGAACGCTTATTTCACCAGTTCCACAAATTCCTTGCAGACGGCTTCGGGATCGGGCTTGCCGAAAATGGCGCTTCCGACGACGAAAATGTTTGCTCCAGCTTCTTTGCAAGCGAGGATGTTGTCGAGCTTTACGCCACCGTCAATTTGAATGTTGAGTTCCGGCTTGAGCTCTCGCAGTTCGCGAATCTTGTCGAGGCAATACGGAATGAGGCTTTGACCGCCGAATCCCGGGTTTACGGACATGATAAGAACCATGTCAACGATGTCGAGCACGTACTTGATGCTTTCGAGCGGAGTCGCTGGGTTGATTGCCACGGCGGGTTTCACGCCGAGTTCTGCAATCTGGTGCAAAAGGCGGTCGAGGTGGTTTGTGGTTTCGGCATGCACGCTGATAATGCTTGCTCCAGCTTTTGCAAATTCGCCCACGTAATTTTCGGGATTCTCAATCATCAAATGGCAATCGAGCGGGAGCTTGGTGCCCTTTTTGACGCAAGCGGAAATTCCCGGTCCAAAGCTGATGTTCGGAACGAAATGCCCGTCCATGATGTCCAGGTGAACGAGGCCTGCGCCTCCGTTTTCGATAGCCTTAAGGCCGTCGCCGAGAGAGAGAAAGTTCGCGTTCAAGACGCTTGGAGCGATGATTTGTTTAAGCATATTTTAAATATAGCAAAATAAATTTTTTTTTACTAAATTTCAGGTCACTAAGAACAAGAGGAAATCACTATGTCTAAAAATTCTAAAACAGTCGTTGCAAAACCCGCTGCAAAGAAATCTGCCGCGGTGAAGGCTCCGAAGGCCTCCGCTAAGAAGGCCGAAGCCGAAGTTCCAGCCACAAAGAAGTCCGCCACGAAGGCAAAGCCTGCAGCAAAAGCTGCCAAGCCCGCTGCTAAGGAAGCTCCGAAGGCTGCAAAGGAAACCGCTAAAGTCACAAAGACTGTCGCGAAGGTTCCTGCAAAAAAGGCTGCAACAAAGCCGGCTAAGACCGCTGCACCTAAAAAAGTCGCCGTTGAATTCGTCGCTGATTGCCCGCTTGCCACGACCGTTGCCGTTGCGGGTTCTTTCAATGACTGGGCGGTTGACAAGGATGTGCTCAAGAAGGACAAGAAGACAGGTCTTTGGAAGGGAAAGATCTCTCTCGCTCCGGGCGATTACGAGTACAAGTTTGTCTGTGATGGCGTAAACTGGGACGCGGGCGAAAACAAAATCATGCACGTGTAAGTTAGACGAGAGTTTTTTTGAATCGCGTCATTCTGAACGCCGAAGGCGTGAAGAATCCAGTGCAGTCTTTTATTCGCAAAAACGTTGGCATCGCCCAGCGTTTTTCATTTTTTGTAAAAGCAGAATTCTATATTTGTTGCTTTTTTCTCTCGTCTCTCCTCTTTCGTCTCTCGTCTAAATTCTATCTTTGTCCCCATGAAATATTCCATCCCTGATTCAGTGCTTTTGAAAGCGGCCAGTGAATACGGCACTCCGCTTTGGATTTATGACCGTGCTACAATTGAACGTGCTGTAAAGGACGTGCAGGTTTTTGATACGGTGCGCTTTGCTCAAAAGGCATGCCCGAACCTTTCCGTGGTTTCGCTTATCCGCAAGCTCGGCTGCGCTGTCGATGCAGTGAGCGCTGGTGAAATTGTGCGTGCCCTCAAGGCCGGCTTCAAGGGTGGACAACAGAAGGGCAAGGTTCCCGAAATCGTTTACACCGCCGACATCTTCGACCGCGATGCTCTTGAACTTGTGAAGAAGTACGATATCGCCGTGAACGTGGGCTCGCCGGACATGATCCAGCAACTCGCTGATTTCGGCGTGAAGTCTGAACTGACGCTCCGCGTGAATCCGGGCTTTGGCCACGGTCATTCGAGCAAAGTCAATACCGGTGGTCCGCTCAGCAAACACGGTGTGTGGCACGAACAGATTAAGGACTGCATCAAGCTCGCTCAGAACAACGGAATGTGGATTACTGGTCT
>CAMZGI010000034.1 GCA_947306305.1 uncultured Fibrobacter sp. | reverse complement strand
CCTCACGGCTCAATGCTCATGGCTCGTCGCTATCGAGCAATTCTCAAAGTCAAGCCAAAGGTATGGCTCGAAATGGATTCTTCGTCTTTGTAGCTAGACATATATTGGCTTTTTTCGTCATGATCGTCGGAATTTATGCCGAATGTGTAGTTGAAAGAAGCTCCGAGTCTCCAGCGTTTGCTGAACCACCAGTCGTATCCGGCTTCTGCACGAGCGAAGAATCGATGGTACCCTTGCGTTCCGGTGTTCTTCTTATACCTGTAATCGTCATCGTGTTCTTCTTCGTAAGTGACTCCTTCAATCGTATAGCCTCCGCCAAATCCGAGAAAAAGGCCGTAAAGAACGCTTTCCTTGTTTCTGACGGGGTAAAATTCTGCGCCCAGACCTAACAGAATATTGAAATCCGAGGCGCTTGCTTTAGAGCTTGATTCGATTGGGTCGGAGTCTTTTCTGCTGCTCCTGTAATTGTGCGTGTATTTGTAGTCGCCCGATCCCCATCCGATTCCAATGGCTCCGTAGATGGAAGCGAGGTCTTCGTAGTAGCCGCCAATTCGCACTTCGGTATAAGGAGTGTGCCAACCTGTGTAATCCTTATCGTCTTGGCTTTCTCCAGAGTATTCTTCGTAAACTCGGCTGTGGTGTAGCGACGTATGCCCGAAGGTTAGGCCGGTTGTAAAATAGAATCCCGTGCGGGAGTGGTAGTAATAGTCGTTTTTGTCGATCTTTGCTTTGGGTTGACCGAATTGGGCACATGCGAACGATGTGCATAAAAGGATTGTCGCAAGAATTATGTTTTTCATAGAATAACTCTTTAGGCCCGCTTCCGCAGGCTATCTCTAGTCTTTGTACTTTCACTTCGTTCAAGTACCAAATGCTAGGCTCGGAAAAGCCGATGCAAGCATCGTCGCTTCACTCGCCTTACGCATTTGTTGTCTCTCGTCTTTCGTCTGTAGGGCTTCGCCCGTTCTTTCGTCTAACCTTAGTGCGTCAGTCTCAAAGTCAGGCCGAAGGAGTGGAGTGCGAAGGACGTTCTATCCTTGCTGTTGTAATAGTCGTATTCGCTGTAATAAGTGCCGTTATTGCTGGTGGAGCTGTCGTCCAAACCGCCAAGCGTGTAGTTTGCAGCAACGCCAAAGCTCCAGCGTCTGCTGAACCACCAGTCTTTACCTACTTCAAAACGAACGAACGTGTTCACGAACGTTTTAGAAGATTCATAGGTCTCGGTGTAATTGCCGTAATAGGAAGAGGTCCTGTATTCGGTTTCTTCGTAGAATGCTCCGTCAATGGAGAAGCCAAAGCCGATGCCGACGAAAAATCCGTACATAGAGCTTTCTTTGTCATGAATCGGATAGAGTTCTCCGCCGCACAAAAAAGCTATTCTGAGGTTCTTTGCATCAATTTTGAAGTACTCGTGACTGTCGTTGTAGCTCGACGGTCTATCTTCCAAGTATTCTAAGGTGCCGGTACCGTAGCCCACTCCGAATCCCCCGTAAATAGAGAACCAGTTGGCGATAGATGCACCGAGACGCATTTCGTAATACGGCATCATGAAGCCTTTATATTTAGCGTCCTCGATGTCGTATTCTCCGTTGTAGCCTGTTTCGTCAGCGTCGGAGTAGCGGAGGTACAAATATCCAAAAGTCAAGCTATTTGCAAAATAGAAGCCTCTGCGGGTATGGGTGTACAACTCTTGTCTGTCTGTGTATTTTTTGTTGGGGGCGTAGGTCTGCACGCTATATTGCGCGGTGCCCTGATTGCCATACGGGTTGACATTGTATTGGCTGTTGTTGTTGGTATTGTAAGCGTCGTTTGAGTAGGAATCGCTTGTGCTTTGTGAGGTTGCTTCGGTGCTTTCGCTAGCTGGCGTAGATGCCTGCTTGGAGGACGGTGTATCCCATACGGAACCGCCGTAAGAATTGTAGCTTCCACCATTATTGTCGTATTGCGCAAATGCAAACGAAGCAGATAAAAGCGTTGCAGCCAAAATTATGTTTCTCATTTTAACTCCTTTTTATTTATTAGGTCTCCTAACCACTTTTTTTGATAATTTACAAATTTTTGAACACATTAACTAGTATCTATTAACTATTAACTATTAACTATTAACTAGTAACTAGTAACTAGTAACAAACCACTAACCACACCCAACGGCGTTTCTAAAGACTCTCGCGACTTCGTCGGGGTTGTCGCTTTTGAGCCAACTCAGCGTTTCGGTGCCTCGGTAGCTCCATGCAAAAATGTTCTTGATGCCAGCAGCTTTGCTTTCTTTGACTGCAATGGCGAGATCGTTTTCTCTGCCAGCTTCAATCTGGTAGGCCTTGATCCACATTTGCACGGACTTTCCGTAACGGTTCGCAACTTCCACGAGCTTGTTTGCTGTTTCGCGATATTTTTCGCGAACCCATTCTTCGCTCGCTCCGCGTTCCCAGTACGGGTCGCTCGCGATTTCATCGACGGCTTCGAGGCGGGCGACTAGGCTCCAGTCGTCGAGCCCCGCCGGGAACCACGGCGGCAGCATGCAAATGCAGTTGCGTTTTCCACGGGCATGAACGTCTTTGGTCATCTCGTCTAAAAAGTCAATCAAGCTTTCTTCGCGGAATGACTTAACTTTGTCTGTAAGCTCGGTCGGCATTTCTTCGCCGAACTTTTCGCGGTACTTGGCTTGGCACTTTTCGCAGCGGCAGCTCCAGTTGGCAAGTCCGCCTTTTTCAAAGTAAAAATGCGGCTCGTCCCAGAAGATTGTAGAAACGTTCGTGTCGCAAACCGTCTCGATCCACTTGTGCATGAACGCCCTGAATTCGGGATGGTTCGGGCATGCAGCAACCTTTGGTTTTCCGTCGATGGCGACTTGGCATAAGTCGTGGTTACGTGCCGTGAGTTCTGAATAAGCTTCGCCGCCGAACACGCGGCCAATGCCCCATGGATTCACGTAAACGGAGAGTCCCATTGCAGCAGACTCGTTTACGATTTGCTTCATGGTGTCGTAATAGTATTGCAAATCCTCTTCGCTCCACGTATGGAGGACTGCGTTGAATCCGGCCTCTTTTATTTTTTCAAGGTCAATATGGGCGAGTTTCGGGGAGCGCACTCCGAAATAGCTGACACCTTTAATCACGGTTGTAAACCTCTGTTAAAAACCTCTAAAGGTTTTGTTGCCAGTCCACTTGGCCCACTGGGGGCAGCCGTTCATGTGCAAGACGTTTTCGAGCGTGCTGTTCCATTCGTCTTCGCTGACGGGCCTTCTAATCCAGAACGTGCTGTTCTCGACCGAATCTTCGGGGAGCGGCATGTCGTCGGGAATGATTTCGATGATCCACGATTCCGGGATGGCGTTGTGGAGCTTTTGGCTGAACGCGATGTTCCTGTCGGTAGCGTGGTCGGCGTGGTCAAAGATGATGAGCGATGGAGATTGCCCGATGATGAGCGCAGATTCCAAAAGGCTTTGGGCGCTTTCGATGGAATTGCAAGTATAGAGGGTGGAATCTTCAGCCAGATTGCCATGTTCCAAAAGCCAGCGGAATGTCCACTGGTTTAACTTGTCAAGACTGCCTGGCGACGAAGGCGTTATGAAAAAAATGTGTCCCACGGCATAAAGTATAGAAAGTTTATTGTTAAATTATGGGAAGAAAAATTGATTTTTCCCTAGAAAAGTTTATGAATTTCCCTGATCTTGGCGAATTTAGGTTTGTAAATAAAATATTAGAGGGAGCGTGCCCTTTAAATAAGGTTTCTCCTGTGCACCGGGGCTGGTTGCCGGCTGGGGACGACTGCGCCATTTTTGACGGGTGGCTCGTTACAAAGGATTTGTCGGTCGAAAAAACGCATTTCAGGCTGGATTGGGCTAGTCCAGAGCAGGCGGTCGAGAAGCATATCGTGTCGAACGTGTCGGACATATCTTCGATGGGCGGTCGGGCTAGGATCGCTCTCTTTGGACTTTGCGTGAACAAATCTTGGAGCGAAGAAACGTGCAACCGGATTGCAAAGGCTGTATCGCAAGGCTTTGCGAGAAGAGGAATTACGTTGATTGGCGGCGATACGGTTTCGGGCGAAGTGGGGATGTTTTCGACGACGCTTTTGGGCGCGACCGATGGCGATTCGACTCTATTGCGCAGCGGCGCAAAACCGGGCGACCACGTTTACGTGGGCGGGACTCTCGGCAAATCCGATGCGGGACTTTGGATTTTGATGAACCATCCCGAAGAGGCGGGGCGTTTTCAAAGATTAGTGGATTACCACCTTGCTCCGAAAATTTGCGAGGACATGGGGCCTCGATTGGTGGAACTTGGCGTGCGTGGCGCGTGCATGGATATTAGCGACGGGCTCAGTTCCGAGGCGAACCATTTGGCGTTATCGTCGAACGTTTCTATCGAAATAGAGCAGGAAAAATTGCCTATTGACGAGGATGTGCTCGAAATGTGCGAGTACTTTGGGCTATCGCCTCTTAAATTTGCGCTGAATGGCGGTGAAGAATACGAACTTTTGTTCACATCTGATATTACAAAAAGTATATATTTGAACAAAAAGGTCCATGACGGCGGAATACACGAAATTGGTTTGGTGTGTTCAGGTTGTGGTGTTCATTTAACGAAACCGGATGGAGTTCGGACAATTTTAAACGCTCAGGCTTGGTCGCATCTATGAAGGATATGAATAGTTTAGGGCAGTTGCTGGTTCGAGTCAACTTGATTAACGAAGACCAGTGGAAATACGCTGTTGATGAAGCTAATTTCCAGGCTCAGGAGAAGGGTAAAAAGATTACTCCTGTGCAAGTTCTTGTGAGGGCGCAGATGGTCTCGCAAGAAGCTCTTACGGACATTTTGGGTGTCCAGATGCAGAGCGTCACCAAGAAACGTATTGGTGAAATGCTCTTGGATCAGGGCTTCATTACTCAAGACCAGTTGAACGAAGCTCTCGAAAAGCAAAAGACCTCGGGGGGCAAGCGTCTTGGGCGCGTGCTTGTCGATTTGAAGTTTATCGACGAGAAAAAGCTCACCGACATTTTGTGCTGCCAGTTCGAAGTTCCTTACGTGAAGCTCGATGCGGTTCGCTTGGACGAGAAGGTTTATGAGTTTATTCCCGAAGACCAGTGCCGTGCGAACAAGGTTGTGCCGCTGTATGTGACCAAGGATCCGCGCAAGGCTCTTGTAATCGCAATGGCCGACCCGACGAACGTGCGACTCAGGGACTCCATCAAGTTCAAGGTCAAGCGCAATGTCGATGTGGTCATGGCGTCCGAACAAGACATCAAGAAGACCATCGATACGCTCTTTGCGGGCCACGGCCCCGCCGAAGAATCCCTTGCAGAACTTATTGGCGAAAACAAGGATGACGAACTTGAAACTGTCGAACGTGGACAGGGAAATAGCGACGAACCTGAACTGACGGACGAAGAAGGTCGAGCGGTGGTGAAAATCGTGACGACGCTTATTCACGAAGCGATTGCCCGCCATGCATCTGATATTCACTTGGAACCGCAAGAAACGTTCCTCAAGCTGCGTTACCGTATTGATGGCGACTTGCAGGTGATGTCTCCGATTCCGGCTCGTTTGATGCCGCAGATTCTTTCGCGTATTAAGCTCCTCTCGAAGATGGACATTGCAGAAAAGCGTAAGCCGTTGGACGGACGTTTTACTGTGCGTTACAAGGGTTCCGAAGTGGACCTTCGTGTGAGCTCGTTCCCGATTTCTTTGCGTAAGCGTGGCGTTTGCGAAAAGATCGTTATGCGTATTTTGGACCCGAATTCGGGTCAGTTCCCGCTTAAGGAAATGGGCTTTGACCCGCGCGTGCTCAAGCAGTTTATTGATGCGATTAACGCTCCTAACGGAATTGTGCTGGTGACGGGACCTACGGGTTCTGGTAAATCGACGACGCTTTACGCTTCTATCCGTGAAATTCTTGACTCGACGATTAACATCTCGACGATGGAAGACCCGGTGGAATTGAATATTGACGGCGTGAATCAAGGACAAATTAACAACGCCGCTGGGTTTACTTTCGCGGCGGGCATTCGTGCCCTATTGCGTCAGGACCCGGACGTGATTATGATCGGTGAAATGCGTGACCAAGAAACCTCGACGATGGCTATCGAAGCTGCTTTGACGGGTCACTTGGTCTTTAGTACGCTCCATACGAACGACGCAGCAGGCGCGTTCCCGCGTTTGCTCGAAATGGGATTGGAACCGTTCCTTGTTTCGACTGCTATCAAGGGTGTGCTTGCGCAGCGACTTGTGCGCCGCATTTGCAAAAACTGCAAGGAGCCTGTCGAAATTTCTCAGGAACTCCGCGAAGAACTTCACTTGTCGCCGGACATGCAGTTCTACCACGGACGTGGTTGCGAAAAGTGCGATGGTTCGGGATTCAAGGGGCGTTGCGGTATTTACGAGTTCCTTGTGCCGAACGAATCTGTGCGTAACCTTGTGATTAAGCGTGCCTCTGGTGACGAAATCAAGCGCGAGGCTATCAAGTCTTGCGAAATGATTACGCTGCGTATGGACGGCATCAACAAGGCTTTGCAAGGTCTTACGACGCTTGAGCAAGCAATCGGCGCATCGACTGCGGACGAGTAGTTTTTGGACGAGAGAGGGGTGGGCGGTGAGGTCGCTCACATGCTCGCTTTGAACAATAAGAGCTAGTCGTCCTGGAGGGAACCATATTCAAATGCGAAGCCATTAATGCCGTTGCTCTTCGAGCTTAGGTTTGTCGGGCCTTTTATGCCTTTAGCCCCGGCCCCCGAGCCGGAAAACCGATAGGATCCAACAACTTTTCTCTTACATTTTATAGTCCTAAACTGTGGACTTTTTATTGTGGAATTATAGCTGTTCCAATATGTCAAAACCATCGATTTAGATGGCTTTGTCGTGCTGAACTTGCTCCGTCACTGACCGCCATCCACTAACCACGAATAATCAAAAAATATGTGGACATTTAAAATTAAAAGTATATATTTGTTTTAACCAGACTTGTTAAGAGTGTGGATGTATGGGAGAAGGCTATGGAAACGAAGGGTTTGGAGTCTTTTGTGAACTTGACGCGTATCGCTAAGAACGCGGCTTGTTGTGCTATTTTGGGCGTTTGTGTTGTGGGTTCAGCCGCCTTGGCCGCTAACCCCCTGACGACTGATTTTTATTCTGCGGATGCGGCGGCGCTCGTGCATAACGACTCGCTTTTCATTTTTGCAGGTCACGACGAACAGGGGCCTCAGGGCAATAACAATAAGGCCTTCATCATGAACGACTGGCATGTGCTCGTGACCGACGACATGGAACATTATCACGATTACGGTGCCGTTTTGAGCGTCAAGACGTTCAAATGGGCGAATGCGAGCGCTTTTGCGGGCCACTGCGAATACCGGAATGGCAAATTTTACTGGTACGTGGCCGTTCATCACGGGACAATCAAGGAAAACGGGAGCGAAGGTTTTGCGATTGGCGTTGCCGTGGCCGACCATCCGTCTGGACCGTGGAAGGATGCGATTGGGCAGGCGCTTATCACCGACAATACGCCGAACGACGTGAAGCTCAATATTGACCCCGCGATTTTTTACGATGGTGACGATATTTGGATGTATTGGGGATCGTGGAACGCGGGCCGCCGCGTGAAGCTCAAAGAAAACATGATCGAACTTGCGGGTACGCCCGAAGATATTAAAATCAAGGACTTTTTTGAAGCACCGTGGATGCATTATTTCCGCGGAAATTATTACTTCAGCTATGCTTCGGGATACCCTTCGACGACGAACTATTCCATGGCGCCTTCGATTAACGGACCGTGGACGCAAAAAGGCGTTATCAACGACAAAATGGATAATTCCGAAACGAACCATCAGGCGATTTTCAAGTACTTGGGGCATTGGTATTTTATGTACCATGGCGCAAATTCTCCGGGCGGGTGGACGTACCGCCGTTCCGTGAACATCGACTACCTCTATTACGACCGCGACGGAAACATCCAGAAAATAAAGCATACTAATGGCGTGGATCCGGTCGACAATGCGCTTGTCGAAGCGGGCGGTTACCGCATGGTCGTTTCTCATAGTAATTTGGCACTTGAAGATAGCGACGGCATCGTGGTGCAGCAGACTGTGGACGAAAATAACGAATCGCAGCTCTGGGTGCTTGAACGCAGTGAAAAAGCGCGTTACTACACATTGCAGAACTTCAAGACCAAACAGTATTATTGCCCGTCCAAGACGCTCTTGGACACCGTTGCCACAAAGTCGACGCTTTGCGAAATCCGCATCGAGAACGCATCGAAGGAAAAGGGATACTTCTTGTTTGCCGATTACGATAGCGATTACTTGGCCGATGTGCTGAACATTTCGAAGGACGTGGGGATGCCGCTCATCACTTGGGTTCGCACGGGAACGGATAATCAAAAGATTAAGCTTGTGAAGGCGGAACTTCCAAAAATCGAACCGCCGCCGGTTGGATTTGAACATGCACAAGTTTCTGCGGGTGCGTTGCCTGCTCGTTTCGCAACTTACGATGGTGCTGCTCGCGTGATTCGTTTGGCGAAAACGGTGGATTGGGCGGTTCTCGATTTGAACGGCGTTGTTGTCCATCGCGGTTATGGTCACGAAATCAATGCGAAGAATATGCGACCGGGCGCCTACTTTGTCCGCTCCGGTACGTTAAACGCAAAGGTCATGGTAAGGTAATGGTGTTGCGTGTCATCCTGAGCGAAGTCGAAGGATCCAGTGCATTTTATAAGGAGTTTGGTATGAAGGTTTTGAATAAGGTTTTATCAGCGGTGAATCTCGCGGCTTTAGCGACGATTGGCTCCTTTGGCGTTTCTGCGGCAACGGCTGCCGACTGGTACGCCAAGGACAATTTGCAACCGGGTCACGACCCGAGCGTGGTGCGTTTTGAGGACGGTTACGCCCTCATGAGCACGAACAACAATTTGCAACTTTGGACTTCCGAAGATGCTTATACATGGAAAAGTCACGGATCTACGGTGAAATCGATCCCGCAGTGGGCGTATCAATATGCCCCGGGTACTGAGGGTATTTGGGCTCCGGATTTGTATTACATGAATGGCGAATTCCGTGCGTACTATTGCGTGTCTGTTTTCGGCAAGCGCTCGTCTGCGATTGGCTACACCGCGACAACTTCGATTGTTCCGGGTACGGCTGGCTATGGCTGGAAAGACCACGGGCACGTGATTCATACGGTCGCTAGCGACAAGTACAATGCGATTGATGCAGATGTTGTTCGTGATACCGATGGCAATTATTGGATGGCGTTTGGCTCGTTCGGTCTTGGCATTCAGCTGATAAAACTCGACGGTAAAACGGGCTACCAAGCCAGTGACGATAAGACGATTTACAACATTGCACGTCGCACAAGCAAAGCTAGCGAAGGTGCCGAAGAAGGCCCGAGCTTGATTGAACATGGTGGCAAATACTTCCTCTTTGCGGCATGGGATAAGTGCTGTCAGCAAGGTGCAAATATTGAACAGACAACTTATAAAACCGCTTATGGACGTGCTGATAAAATCACTGGTCCTTACAAAGATCGCGGCGGTGCGGATATGGCAACTGGCGGTGGAACGATTTTGCTAGAGCGTTATGGTCGTTATGTCGGCCCGGGCGGTGGCGAAGCTTTCCAAGATTTGAACCGTGTGCGTTTTGTGCATCATTATTATGACCTCAATGGAGACAAGTTTAATCACATTCATATTCGAGATGTTGTCTTTACGGATGACAACTGGGTTGAAATGGGGCAACCGTTCCTCGGACGTTATTTGAGTGCCGAAGTCGAACATGGCACTTTGACTCGTGCGGTTTCGGGCGACCTCGCGATTACCCGCAGCAATACGGCTTCGAACGGAGAATACCTCGCTTACATCAACACGGCGGGTTCCAAAATTCGCTTGCCGATGAACATTATGCAGGCTGGCGATTATTTGCTGCGCTACCGCTATGCAAACGGTGGTGAAGGTGATGCTACGCATAAGGTAACGATTAATGGCAAATCGCAAACGGTGACGCTCCCGCCAACGGGAGCGTGGGGCACGTTCCCTGAAAAATCTGTCGTGATGATTCCGGCAACGCTCAAACGTGGCGGCAATTTTGTTGAAATAGAACCGCAGCCAAACGGCAATTATGCGGAACTAGATCGCATCGACTTTTTACGTGTGGTTCATGGCACGATTCCGACGAATGGCTTTGACAATGGCATTCGCGTTCGCTTGACGGACAAGAATCAGTTTGCTATCAAAGATGGCGGCTATGCAATTTACGAGAATGTGGTGACGGATTCGCTTTCGCGACTTCCGCGTGTTTCTATCGAGGTGAAAAATATTACATCGGGCAAACTCATGATTCGCGATGGCAAAAAAGACGGACCGATTCTTGCAGAATGTGATTTGTCTAATACGAAATTTATATGGGATAATTTGCCCAAAGTTTTGCCTGACGATTATATGCCAAGCGTGCCTTGCTCAGACCTAAAAAATATTGGTGGCGTGAAAGATTTTTATTTGACAGCGTCGGGCGTGCCGGACGAAATAATTCTTGGCGACATCATATTTGAGTCGGATAAAGTTGTGTGCACTGAAGAACCGTGTGAAACAACTAAACTAGCACCGCGTGTAATCCGCCGTGATAAAATGCCGGTACATAAAAAATACCACGACCTGAAAGGCCGTCGCTATAGAGAGCAGATTCCGTATAGGATGATGTTTTAAATAAGAAAGGGGGAAAATCCCCCTGGTTGCAATCTTGGCTTGTAAAGTTTTCTGTTCTATTTGCCGCACCACCAGTTGTTCTGGCAACCTTCCTCTGGTGGATCTGGTTTTTTCCAGTAATTGTTGTCGGACCCGACGAGGATGGTTCGATCCATATCCATGTCCATGGTTGTGAGTTCGGGTTGGATGTATGCCTTTTTCATATGTTTTCCTTCTTTAGGTTTAACCTAGGCTTATAAAGAGCCTTTTTAAGATATAAAACACCATGACACCAAACACCAACAACGTATTTCAAGTAACTTAATTCTAAGTTATCTAATAAACGCGAAGCAAATTTAAAATAAAAGAGTAAAATATTGAAGTCTCTAAAAGGTTATTTTTCAATGATACTTTACTTACGAAAATATTGTAAGTAATATTTTGTTAGCATTTCTGATAGTATGAATGGGGCTTTAGACCAATCTTGGTGATGGTGGCGATGAAATTTGTCGATGTTCTTGGTACATCCTATACGATGTTTTACGAAGATTGATGGTTTTTCCTTCTGTTTTGGATTATATTAAAGATGTGATGTGTGGAACAGCGAGTGTCTATGAAGAAGATTGTGACTGGGCGTTCCGTGCCCAAAATGTTTTTTGCCGTGGGCGTTTTGCTTGCGTTTATTCCCGCATTCTCCGCGGATTGGTTCGCTAAGGAACACCGTTGGGCGGGCCATGATCCCGATATCATCCGTTACGAGGACGGTTACGCGCTTGCGACGACGGACAACCACATGCTCATGCAGTTTTCCGAAGACGCTCTGAACTGGAAAAACGGCGACCAAGCGATGCCGAAGTTCTCGCAATGGCTTTACAAGTACGCCCCGAACATGATTGACATCTGGGCCCCCGATATCCACTACATCGGTGGTGAATACCGCATGTATTATTGCGGTTCCGAAATGGGCATCCGCTCGTCTGGAATGGGCTTTATGTCGAGCAAAGAAATTGACCCGACCAAGCCCGGCTACGGCTGGACAGACCAAGGCGAAGTGATTCATACGGTCAAGAGCGATTCCTATAACGCGATTGATGCGGCGGTGCTCAAAGATCTCGATGGAAAAGTTTGGATGGCATTTGGCTCGTGGGGAACGGGCATTCATATTCTCGAACTCGACGAATCGACGGGCAAGGTGAAATCTGGTGCCAAGATGAAGAACATCGCAAACCGCGGTGGTGCTGGTGTCGAAGGTGCAAGCCTCATCGAACACAATGGCAAGTACTTCCTCTTTACGGCGTGGGACAACTGCTGCAAAAAAGGCGCGGACCTTGAAAACAATTCTTACAAGACGACTGTCGGACGCTCGAACCGCATTGATGGCGGTTATGTAGATCGCTCGGGTAAGGCGTTGCTCGATGGCGGCGGAACGATTCTTTTGAGCCGTTATGGCCGCTATTACGGGCCTGCTGGCGGCGAAGCATTTGAGGATGTGAACCGCCAACGCTTTGTAAACCATTATTACGATAAAAATGATGGCGGCAATTCTTACATACAAGTGCGTGACATCGTTTGGACCGAAGACAACTGGCCGGAACTCGGGCAGCCTTTCCTTGGGCGTTATTTGAGTGCCGAAGCGGAACACGGCATCCTCACGCATGTGGATATTTCGAGTAGTTCCAAGGCTTCGAACGGTGAATTCTGTGCCTACATCAACTACGACGACAGCAAGATTCGCTTGCCGATGATTATCCCGCAGGCGGGCGATTACCTTATTCGCTATCGTTACGATAATAATTGGACTGAAGACGGAGCAAATGGCAGCTCTCATTTCGTGGATATCAATGGCAAAACGCAAGAAGTGCAGTTGCCGTTGACAGGGGCGTGGAGCGAATTCCCCGAAAAGTCTGTGGTCTATATTCCAACGAAGCTCAAACGCGGCTCCAACTTTATTGAAGTTACAAAGGGCAAACATTACGCTGAGTTAGACCGCCTCGACTTCTTGCGCATTATCCGCGATACGATTCCGGGGAACGGCTTTGATAATGGCATTCGTGTTCGCCTCACTGACGATGACGAGCTTGCAATTAAAGATGGCGGCTACGCTTTGTTCGAAAACGTAATTACGGATTCAATTGTTGATGTCGGTGTTAGCGTACAAGTTAAAAATGCTGCGGGTGGTAAGCTAGCAATCCGCGATGGCAAAAAGGATGGAGACGTTTTATCGGAATGTGATTTAAGTAGTGCTAAATCAGATGAAAAAGGCTGGTCGATTGCGTCTTGCTCGGATTTGAAAGGCGTTGGCGGTGTGAAAGATTTTTACTTGACTGCTTCGGGTACTTCGGGAGAAGTTGTTGTCGGGAACATCGTTTTTGCATCTAGGCCGGGACCGAATGTTTGCAATGAACCGTGCGATTCTTCTAGCGTGGTTCCGATAATCCAGCAGCCAAAGCTTGTGCCTGCCAATTACTCTGTGACCAAATTAAAAGATGGCTACCGCGTTGATTTTGAACAAACGGGCAACCATCAAGTTCATCTTTTGAATTCCTTAGGGCAAATTGTTTCTGCGAAAAACTTTTACGGAAAAGAAGTTGAATTCCGTAATTTGCCGAAAGGACGATATATTGTAAATGCCCGGTAAAATATTCTTTGCGAATATTTCTTGTGTGAAAACTTTAATTTATATTTCATAATAGTTCAATTAGATGTGATTTCTAATTTTTCCCGCGAGGTGGATGTTATGAAGAGGGTTCTTGCTTGCAGTGTTTTTTTGTTGCTCTTCCTTTGGGCTTGCGACGATAGTTCGAATTCTGCAGCTCCCAAGCTGTTTACTGCTGAAGTAGAAAGCATAAGCTCTTCTTTAGAAGACTTTTCTTCGTCTAGTAAAATTCCAGAATCAAGTTCTGCTATTGAATATTCTTCACAAACCGATTTGGTGAGCTCTGATGCACGTTCAAATAACGAAACTGTATCTTCTAACAGTGCCGGGGAAAAATCTTCTTCAAGTGTTGTGAGGACGATATCTTCGAGCGGTGTTGAATTTGTTTCTTCGTCGAGTAATGTCATTGGCTCGTCAACGGCCTCTGAAACGAAGTATTATTCAAATGTTTTGTTTATAGGCGATAATCTGCTTTTTGGAAAGTATATGCATGCCGTTGAGCTTAATCGAGGGGCGGTCATTTTTTACAGAAAGGATTCTATTCTGGTCGAGACCAATTTAAATCCGACTACGGAAGATTATCATGGCGAAGGCTCCAGCGGCCCCGATAAGGATTATTATGGATTTATCAAAGAGGCTTATAACGAAGAGAATCAGGAATACACTTTCTACAGAGCGAGCTTTGTCAACAATTCGTGGGAAGTTGCTCCATACGATTCTGAAGTTGTAATGCATTGGTTTGATGAATATATCCGCCAGCAAATTTCGGATAAAACAGAGGCCATTGTATTCCAGGTGGAGTCCATGTATAACGGGTATCGTGGTGGTACCTATGGAGATACTCTTTCGATGATTTTTGTAATTGATACAATTCGGTCTATTGCTCCGCAGGCAAAGATTATCTGGGTCGGTCAGTGGGAAGCTGAACATTATCAATTGTATAAAACGTATGTAGATCAGTATGTTCCCATAAGCCATCTTAGGGATGTTCTTACCGGAACCGTGTGGGAAGGATGTCTTAATACGCCGGATGAATATCCTTACAACCTTACCTGCAGAATGGTATGCGATCAACCTTCCTGTGCAGACATCTATTTGAATGTTGTGGCGCATAAGCCCAATGATGTGGGGTATAAATTAATTGCCTACGAAATTCTCCAGGCGTTAGCCAAACCCAAATAGATGTGGATGTAAAAAGCCGTCTTTTTAGATTCCGTACAGGCGGTTGTGTGCAAGGCAATCGGCTAACTTTTTGTATTCCGTGACAAATGTTTCGTGGGTGGGGGAGTCGCCTAGGGCTTTGTAGAGGGCACTGGAGAGTGTTCCGCGTTCGAGCATTTTTTCCATGATGCTCTGGGAGACTTCGGTGAGATCGTTTTTCACGACGCTGTAGATGTGCTTCCAGAGGTCGCCGGCAGTTACGGCGTTCTCGGGGGCCGTTGCGAAATCTATGCCAAAGACAGAGAGGTATTCTGCCCAGTCGATGGAGGCGTTTTCGGCGTCTTTCACAGTCTTGTTCAGGAGTTCTGCAAGGCGTGTCGTGTCGAAGTTGCGCAAGAATTCGCGGTATTCCTTGAGCGTGCACGGTACGGAATTTGCGGCTTCCGAGGATGATGCAAACCTACCGTTCACGATGGCCTTGAGGGTTGCAATTTCGAGTTCCGCGATGGCGATGTCGGCGTTCGGGCATTCCTGAATATCCACGAGGCGGATTTCGATGGCTCCACGGTCAAAGCGGGCGATGGCACCACGGCTATTCAAGAAGAAGTGATTCAGCAGGTGTTCGGTATCGTACGGGGCGATAGCCTTCTTTACCTTGTCAAAAATCATCTTGTTGTATTCGTCATAGCTGTAAGCTTGTTCCGGGATGACCTGGCCCGTGATTTCAGGGACTTTGTCCTGATTGTGGCGATAGACGTTGATTCGGGCGTCGCGGTAGCCGGTGTACTTGCTGTCGAGATACGGGCTGCTTGCAGCAATGGCGGGAATCAGCGGCAAAAGTAGGCGGATGGCCGCATGGAGCTCGCCAAATTCTTCGTCGCCGTCAAAGGAAAGGTTCAGGTGCGTACTTTGCAGGTTGGCCCAACCGTGGCCCTTGCAGTTGAAAATGCGGTCGTAAGTCTGGTAAATGTCGAGGCAATCGTACGGCCAGAGCTTCATTTCTGCTGGATCCATGAACGGGTGGCAGGCGCTCGGCAAAAGCATGGCGTTGATTTTTTCGAGCTTCTTGTTTGCTCGGCGGATTTCGTGGAAGAATCGCTTGCCGAGCCCGTCAAATGTCGATTTGGGATGAGCGCACTTGAATTCGAGCACATGGCTTACGAGTTCGTTCGAAAGCCCGATGTCATCGTATTCGATATCCGAAAGCTGGTTGCCGTCTTTGTCTTTTCCGAGGGGAACATCGGCGCGCGGCAGCACATTGAGCGTGTCGCGATCGACAATCATGAATTCCATTTCCACGCCGAAGCGTTCCCAAAGTTTGTAGTTCGTCATTAGTTCTTAGTCAATAGTTGATTGTTGATAGTCTTTAGTGGTTAGTGGCTTGTGGTT
>CAMZGI010000033.1 GCA_947306305.1 uncultured Fibrobacter sp. | reverse complement strand
TTCAAGAATCTCTAGTAACTAGTAACTAGTATCTAGTAACTCAATTCTAGTAACTAGCCCAAAGGGCGGAGTAACTAAGCTCTAGTAACTGCGCCAAAGGCGCTATTCCGCGTCCATGTCGGCTTCGTCGATTTCGGCGTTGTGGTAGACTTCCTGAACGTCGTCGTGGTCTTCGAACTTGTCGATGAGCTTGAGGAGCTTCTGAGCGTCGTCGTGACCGAGCTTGACCGGGTCATTCGGAACGTAGCTGAGTTCTGCGCTCATCATTTCGATGCCAGCGGCTTCGAGAGCCTTAGAAACAGCGTCGAAAGCTTCAGGAGAAGTAGAGATTTCATGAACGCCATCTTCGGTGCTCATGTCTTCTGCGCCAGCTTCCAAAACGAGGTCCATCACCTGGTCTTCCGGGTACTTTTCGGCATCAACGATGATAACACCCTTGTAGGTGAAAGCCCAAGAAACAGAACCAGATTCGCCCATGGAGCCGTTGTTCTTGTTGAATATGTTGCGGATTTCAGCAACCGTACGGACCTTGTTGTCGGTCATGCACTGCACCATGATGGCAATGCCTGCCGGGCCGCGTCCTTCGTACAACGGTTCGGTCATTTCGGTACCGGAGTTGGCACCCGTGCCCTTAGCAATAGCGCTTTCGATGTTCTTGGTCGGCAAGCTCTGGCTCTTGGACTTGAGGATTGCAGCACGGAGACGCGGGTTAGCGTCAGGGTTGCCGCCGCCGAGCTTGGCAGCGATAGAGATTTCCTTGATCAACTTGTTCCAAGCCTTGGCGCGAGCGACGTCGGTTTTGGCTTTCTTGCGTTTGGTGGTGGCCCATTTGGAGTGACCGGACATAATTTACCTCTAGGTGGTTTTTAATAAAATTTAGAAAAATAGTTACTAGTTAATAGTTAGTAGTTACTAGAGAATCTTGATTCAAACATTCTAGTAACTAGTAACTCAAAACTTCTAACTCTACTTCCCATTCATCTTGCAAAGGCGTTTCTGCTTGGCGGTGAGCCTGCGGCTAGAGCAATCGAGCGAGTTGTCGTTCATCTTGGACTTGAACTTCACCTTTTCGCTTCCATGCCTATTGTCACGCGCTCTCTTTTCCGCATCAGCAGCAGCCTTGTCTGCTAAGCGCTTTTCACGCATACTAACGAGCTGAGCTTTGTCGATAGGAACGGCAGAAGCCTTGGTAATTTCGCGTTCGTACTTACCGCTCCAAATCTTGCCCAAGAGCGTGCCCGACTGGAGAGCATCATCCAAAATGCTCTGGGCCCAACTGTCATTTGCAGGCGGCAAAAGCTTGAACGACAAATTACGAATTCTTGTCGGTTCCTCGTCGTAATAAAGCATCATGTCGAAGAAGCCCACATTGTACTCGTCGCCATCAGAACCGGCAGCAATCTTGTCCGGGAGATAAGCGAGCACAGCATAAAGGGCCCTGTCGAAAAGTGCGGTGATTAGGACATCGGAATCCCCACCGGGAGCTTGGACTTCACCTTCGGCAAGGAAGGCCCAGGGAGCCACATCGACTTTGAGCCTAAACTTGTGGAAACCATGCTCTGCTTTTTTGAGCTTCAGCAAAGCACCGGAAAAAGCCTGAAATCCCGGCTTGAGGGAACCTTCCTGTGCAGAACACACTACGGCGAACGCGAGGAAGAATACCGCTAGAATTTTTTTCATTTCCTAATCCAATTCGTTAGTTTATTATTAATCCGTTTTTTTTAGTTCTTGAAGAACAAAGCCTTCGCAGCCTCGAACATCGGATCCTTTTCATCCGGGTTGCGGCATTCCGTATAAATGCGCACCTTCGGTTCCGTGCCCGACGGACGGACGAGCATCCAAGAATCGTCGTCGAAAATGACCTTCACGCCATCGAGCGTGAGGAGCTGCTTCACGGTCTTTTCGTTAGAGCCGACCATAACCTTTGCACCCGGCTTAGCGATATCGGCAATAGCGTCAACCTTAGCCTTCAAAGGAGCGCCCACGAGAGACTTATCGACTTCAAAGCCAGAACGGGTCGGATAGAAGCGACCGTATTCTTCGTACAAAGCGTCGAGGTATTCGCCAAGGTTCTTGCCCGTCGTAGCGAGAATTTCGAGAGCGATGAGGAGACCGAACTGAGCGTCCTTTTCGAGCGTGTTGTTGAGGCCTGAAATACCGTCAGATTCTTCGAATGCGACGAGAGCCTTCTGCTTTGCGTTGCGAGAAAGCCACGGACGGAAGTTCTTGAAGCCCACCGGAGTTTCCATCACAGGAACGCCGAGCTTTTCGGCAATGATGTTCACGAAGTTAGAAGTAGCAACGGACTTAGCAACGCAGCCCTGTTCCTTGCGCCAGGTAGCCATGTAGTGGAAAGCGATTGCGCCGAACTGGTTCATGTCGATTTCGCGAGTGCCGTCGTAGAAACGAATGCGGTCGCCATCCGGGTCAAAAATTGCGCCAAGACGGAACCAAGACTTGCTTTCGTCCAAGACCTTGCGGACCTTTTCGAGATTCTTGCTGGACGGTTCCGGAGCGATACCACCGAACAAAGAATCGTCTTCGTTGCGGAGCGTGATGAGGCATTCCGGATTGTCGAGGAGAGCAGCCGGACGGCGGCGAGTCGAACCGTGAACGTGGTCGCAAACGAGCGTGAGGCGGCCCTTCTTGATGAATTCCTTGATGCGGTCGAACTTGATCGTGCCCTGCTTCACGAGGAATTCCTTGTAAATCTTGAGGGAGTCGATGATTTCCCAGTCAACCTTAGAGACCGGTTCAAACTTCCACGTCGCCATCATTTCGTTAGAAAGCTTGGTGATGACGTTCGTGATTTCCGGACCAGCAGGACCACCATCGGCCGGGTTGAACTTGATACCGTTGTAGTGGCTCGGGTTGTGGCTCGGAGTCATGTTGATGGAGCATGCAGCGCCGAGCATTTCGATTGCAGCGGAGAATTCCGGAGTCGGCATTTCGCCACCGTAGTAAACCTTCACGCCAGCCTTAGCAAACTGGTCAGCGACAGCTTCGCAGAATTCGTGACCGAGCAAACGGTTATCGTGGCCAACGACCACACCGCGCTTCTGGAGTTCTGCAAAATCCTTGACACCCAGAGCTTCGAAAAGTTCAGGAGTAGCTTCCTTGTACAAACGCACAATGGCAGCACCCACCACCTGCAAGTTGCGGAGCGTAAATTCAGAACCGATTTCGCCGCGCCAGCCGGACGTACCAAAGCTGACCTTGGCAGGTTCCTGAGAGGTCAAAGCGACCTGCTTCACAGTTTCAACCAAGGCCATGTCAGTAGCCGGGTTGAATTCGGGGGACTGAATCTTTTTCCAAATCTGGGTAATGTTTTCCATAAAGGTTCCTGTTTTTAAGTTTACGCGGGAAATTTAGAAAAAGTGGTTAGTGGTTAGTGGTTAGTGGTTAGTAAAAGGGGGGTGTAAGAGGTGAGCTGCGAGCAGTGAGCGGTGAGGGATGAGTCTTTATCCGTCATCTTGGAGGGAGCCGCTAGGTGACCGATAGGATCCATAATTGTGAGAATATAAAATAGGACAAAAAGGGGAAAGCCTTCCCCTGATTGCAGCCTCGACTAAAATGTGAGCAAACCACCACGCGATCAAACCAAGGTCGTCATTCCGGCCAACGAGCCGGAATCTAGCCATCATCTCGTCGAGTCTTCCATCACCCCTTCGAGCGGGGGACTCCCCCGCAACGCCCCCTACGCAAGAAAAAAGATTATATTCATAAAGAGGAAACATCAGAAGGGGAAATAAAAATGAAAAAAGCCATATCCATCATTTTAATTTTTTCAGTTTTCATATCCTTAAATGGTTGCGCACTCATAACCATATCAAGAAAGAATAACCCATATCAAGAAAGAATAGAAGAAAAAACAAAAGAGGGTAGTACGACAGGGGGTGCTATCGGAGGACTTATAGGACTCCTTTGTGGCATCGGATTAACCGCAGCAATATCATCAGGCATCAGCGAAGAAAATAAAGATACGGCAATACCACTCATCGGAATCTTTTTTATCCCCGCTTTCGCGGGCATAGGGATGGTCGTAGGAAGCTCTATGGGACACACCGCAGGATATTTCGAAGCTACTGGAGGAAGAAATTACGAATTCGTGCCGCATTATCCCAAACAACTTAATTACAACCAAGAACTTCGGATTAACAATCTTCAACCGTTTCTACTTACAAACTATTGGTAGTCTCAATCCAAGAAAGAATATAAGTTAGCGAAAAAGAGATGCAATAATATTAATTTATCAAAAACCATAAAAAACAACGGGCAACACATCTATAAATACATTCTCATAGCTCATTGTTGACAGCTCACCGCTAGTAGTCGTGGCACTACTTCGTAGTGCAGACTGCTACGCCTCGGAAATGGTCGCTCAAGTAAACTTGGCGGGCTACGCTCCGCCTTGCCCCTTTGGGGCTTCTTTCGTCTCTCGTCTGTAGCCCGCCACAGCGGGCGTTCTTTTAGGCTTGCAAGCAATCCTGCTTCATTCGCCTTACGCATTTGCACTTCGTGCAACACTCTTTGGCTCGGATATACAAAATAAATTTCGTGCATCACTCGCCTTGCAAGTGTTTGTCGTCTAATTTAGTCGTGGCACTACTTCGTAGTGCAGACTGCTGTGCCTCGGAAATGGTCGCTCAAGGAACCTTGGCGACCGCTTCACTCGGCTTGCTAGTCCATGACGCAACGGACGGAAACAGATTTAGCATAGCTTACGGCAGGCAAATCAGCCTCTGTGATTTCACTATTCAAACTCAAGATATAAGGCCTCCCTTTTTCGAACTCAGTAGAGCTCCAAAAAGAAGCGTTCATTCCTCCATGTTCAACAGGAATAGCAGAGAATCCATACGAATCTATTCCGTTTCCATCATAAAGCCAACCACTAGTCGATTTGAGGATTTTCCCAGCAATGTCCATCAAGCCACCTTCAACAACAGTAGCAATTAGAGTATCAAATTCAGCTTTTGTTGGGAGATGAAATCCCGTTGGACAAGCTAGCATCGCATCATACCAAGTGTAAAGGCGACCGAATTTTGTACAATTGGAATCTGCATTTTGATAACAGGAACTATTTTCAACCTTGTAATTGAGGTTTTCCGCCATCCACGTCTGAGTGCCTATAACAACGGTCTTGTAAATCTGACCATCGCGAGGATCCTTTATCGGAACCGTTTTAACTTTATTTGTACTTTGAAATTTTTTAGGAGTAAAAATTTTGATATCCTTAGAAGCAACCCATCCGCCTTTTGAACAAATGTAGCCCAATTCATGTTTAACCACATAGCCTATTTTTCTGTCCAGTTCTTGGTCGCATGAAGGCAATTCCCTATAGAAAGTCACAACAATATCGGCTTCACGTTCTCTTTGATAATCTGTTTTACAGTCCAATTCATTTTCAACATAAATCCATTCTTCATTTAAACAAATCCAGCCCTCGCTACCATTGATTACATAAGCGGTTTTGCTATTCATTTTTTCGTCGCACTGAGGCAATTCTCGCTCCGTCACTAACACGGTATCGGCATTACCGTCTCGTAAAGCAGCAGTCAATTCGCTAAAATTTTCTGGATAAAGAAGAGGAGATGCAATCGACAGCACCACGAAGGTCAAAACACAAAGAAGCAATTTTTTCATATTCACCTTAGGTCATTATACGCTTATAAATTACAAATTATTCGATGCAATTTTCTTCACCGGAACCATTCCCAGAAACATAATGGATTCCCTTCTAAATGAAATTCGAGAAATAATGTTTCCTCTACGCAATGACAGATACGAGAAATGATGGATTCCCTCCCTTCGTTCGAGAGTGACTAAGGAGCCGAGCGATGCAGAAACTAGCTTGCTATGTTTCTATATCCGAAGCGAACCAGTCAAGCCACGAAGAGGAATGACGAATCGCCGCACTTTTTTGCTCGAATTTCTAGTAACTAATAACTAGTAACTAGTAACTTTTCACATTCCTTTTACTACATTTTGGATACTATGCAGATTACTAACGCTTCTCAACTTACTGGTGTATTTCCCGCGTTGTTCACCCCGCTAAAGAACGACGATCCTAAGAACCTTCGCAACTCCATCGACTACAAGAAGATGGGTCAGATGATTGACGATGTTATTGCAGCAGGAGCAAGCGGCGTTCTCCCTGCAGTGACTACCGGTCAGAGTGCAACGGTCTCTCCGCAGCAGCACCTTGACGTGATCAAGTTTACTTTGGACTATGTCGATGGTCGCGTTCCTGTGATTGCAGGCGCAGGTTCCAACTGCACTCGCGAATCTATCGAGATGATCGAAAACGTTTTGAAGATTGCTCCGGTGGCAGTCCTCTGCGTCACCGGCTACTACAACAATCCTCCGCAGGAAGGACTCCTCAAGCACTACCAGACGCTCAGTAGCGAAACGGGCGCCAAGATTGTTATTTACAACGTTCCGGGCCGTACTTCAAGCTATGTCCATCCGGACACGCTTATCGCTCTTGCCGAAGACAAGAACATCATCGGTCTCAAGCAGGCGGTCGAATTCGGCTTTGGCGAAAAGTTCCACGAAGACACGATGCGCGTCATCAAGGAAACGAAGGGCAAGGACTTCGCCGTGATGAGCGGTGAAGACGGTCTCTTCGCAGACCTCCTCGAAATGGGCGGCACGGGTATCGTGAGCGCAACCGGCAACATCCCGGAAGCTTGCAAGACTTTCGTTGACCTCTACAAGGCATTCCAGGCTGGCGACAAGGACAAGGCTCACAACTTGCAGAAGGCTGCTCGCGACTACATCGACGCCACGTTCTGCCGCAAGAACCCGATTCCTCTCGGCACGCTCTTCAACAGCCCGCTGTTCCAGCCGCTCGTAAGCGTGAAGGACACGGCTAACGGTGCTGACGCTGTCGCCCGCATCATGAAGCTCATCGACGAGAAGGCTCAGAGCCTTAAGAAGTATCACGTTTAGTAGACAGTGGTTAGTAGGCAGTAGACAGTAAAAGTTAGGCGACTCCGTCGCAATCATGAACAAGCTATTCCTAACCACCAACCACTAATCACTAACCACTTTTTCTCAGGAGACACACAATGGCTAAAAATCAAAAATCCGTTACTGATTTGGTCTGCGACCTTATCAAGAAGCAGAAGCTCCTCCCCATTCCGGTTCAGACTCTGAACGAAGAATCTGAAGCATCTCGCTACTTCGGCGGCGACCTCAAGGAATTTTTGGCAGCAGCCAAGGTTCTCGGAGCTAAGGGCATTTTCGTCGAAACGCTCTATCTCGAAGATGACGAATTCTACTACGACAGCGGCATCGATGACGACGAATACCTCGCCATGAACGGCACGGACGACTTCAGCGAAGGCTGCAAGTGCGGTGAAAACTGCGAATGCAAGAAGGGCAAGAAGTCCAAGAAGACTGAAACTGTCGCTGACGACGAAAAGGTTGACGGCATTTTGCTCGAACCAGAGGATCTCGATGGTCTCGACCTCTCCCTCCTCCGTCCTGAAATCGCAAAGTTCCTCGACCGCGTTGGCGAATGCTGCGGCGTTCGTCTGACGGTTCCGGGTGTCGATCACCTCGAAGTCGAAATCTTTGCAGACTGGTACGACGAATTCGCCGAACTCGTTGACGAAGCTTCTGAAGCTATCGAAGACGATCCGAACGGTGCTCTCGAAGAAGTCGAAGCTGCATTCAAGGCTGCTGAAGAAGCTGCTAAGAAGGCGGAAGAAGACGACAATAGCGTGAAGAAAATCGCCGCTCACCCGCCGAAGAAATCCGCAAAGTCTAAGAAGTAATACAAGACTGTAATAAGACTTTGCTCTCGCATCAGCGATCGGTTAATACCGGTCGCTTTTTTGCTCACGGAAGACTGCAAAGTCTAAGAAGTAATTTGTCTAGATCCCCGTCTGCACGGGGATGACGAATCAGGCTTGGATTCCTGTCTAAAAAGAGCGAGTTTGACGCTAGCCAACAAAAAACGCTCCCCGTCGAGGGGGAACGTTTCCAGACAATCTTGAGAGAGAAAGCTTGTACTAAATTAGTTTGTTACTTCACAGCAATGCGCTGCATGAAGCTGCCCTGCTTCACCATGTAAACGCCAGCAGTCTTGAAGTTAGCCTTAAGAGCGGCTTTCACGGTTGCGCCAGCAGCAACATTCACGTTGCCAAGGAAGCGGCCTTGCATGTCGAACACCTGATACGTCTTGTTTACGTTGTTCAAACGAACCACAGTGTTGATTGCAGATTCATCGCCTTCGCCACCCGGAGTAATATCAACACCCGGCAAAGTAAACTTCACGTAATCGACGTTCGTATTTGCGGTAGCAATCGTAACGCGAAGCGTGTGCTTGCCAGCGGTAAGCGTAGCCTTGCCCTTGGCAAGTTCATAAGCATTCCAGTCATCGGTCGTGCCCGTGAACGGAAGTGAAACGAGATCCTTGCCATCCAAGGAGAGTTCCACAGTACCAGAACCAGAGCCGTTAGAAACATTGGCTTCAATTTCGTATTCGCCATCCTTAGCAACTTCCACAGTGTATTCGAGCCATTCGTCGGCAGCAGTATAACCGATAGCCTTGCCGTCACCAGCATTCACGATATCGACAGAAGAGTAATCTTCGCCACGGTATTCATGGTCGCCATCGTCACCCGAAGCGCCCTGGGCACCATTATAAGCTACGCCTTCGTTGCCTTCGTCAAAGTTTTCTGCTTCAATCGTTCCCGGAATCGCAGCAGCCTTGCCCTTATAAGGCCCACGTGTGATGTCCTTCGGCGGAATAATTTCGGAAGGCGATCCGGCATCCGTCATATCAAAATAAGAGTAATCGACAGAACCCGTTGCATTACCACCAGCTTCGGTCATGAGCATCACTTCAGTCACGCGACCGAACTTGAGCGTAGCATCCTTCTTTCCATTTTTAGAAGTCGGAAGGTTTGCAGTCTGACCATGGAACAATTCGTCCCATTTATTGAAATGAGCGGAGATGTCGATGTGACCGCACTGACGCGGCGTAGCACGGACACTGAAGAACTGCACGAACGTGGAAGTACCCGTCTTGGAAGGTTCCTGGTCACGCAAGAAAGCATGGATGGTATATTTAGCGCCGTCAACGGTGATTTCGCCGAATTTCGGGCCAATGTAGGCTTCGCTCGGCTTGCTATACCAGTCATCCACGATGTAGTATTCAATCTGCGGGTTCACAGTCCAGCCGTAAATACCGATGTAACCGTACTGAGCTGTACCAGTCTTCGTATATTTGTAATCGACCGTATAATACTTCGTCTTGTGATCGACACCCGAGCCATTGTCGCCATAACGATAACCGACGCGAGCCAAGAAGTCCTGGTTGTTGCTCCAGTCAGCCTTGAACGTACCGTTGTCGAAGTAGCTCATGTTGTTGCTGCCGCCCTGAGACCACTGTTCAAAGCCCCACGGGGTACCACTGATAGAACCAGTCTGGTTGCCCTGAACACGGTGTTCGCTACCGCGAGCCTTCGTCATTTCGTCCTTGCAAGCATCAACTGCATAGGCAGACGTTGTTAAACCGAAGGCAAGCACAAGACCAGCCTTAAAGAGACTTGATTTTTTAACCATAATACACTCCTAAAATATCCACACAAAAAATAAACACCCCGAAATAAATCGGGGTGCTTAATTTTTCTTTTGCGTTGTTGAAAAGAACAACGCAATTACATCATTCTTTACTTGACAGAGTAACGCTGCATGAAGTTGCCCTGCTTCACCATGTAGATGCCGGCAGACTTGAAGTTAGCCTTGAGAGCTTCGTTCACAGATGCGTTTGCATCGACCTTCATGTTGCCGAGGAAGCGACCCTGCATGTCGAACACCTGGAAGTTGCCGCTGGTGAACTGGACTCTCTGAACCATGTGGAGAGCGTCGGTAGAGCTGCTAGACGTTGCCGTTGCAGCGCTGGACTTCGGAGGTTCAGAAGAGCTGGATTCCGGTTCCGGTGCCGGGAGCGGATGAGCCTTGTCGAACATCTTGAAGTAGGTCACGTCAAACGAGCCAGAACCACCACCGGCTTCGACGAGCACCTTGGCTTCGTACATCTTACCCATCTTCATATTGAGTTCTTCCCACTTCTTGAAGTGAGCCGTGATGTCGATGTGGCCGCAAGAACGAGCACTCTTACGAACGCTGAAGAACTGCGGGAAGGTAGAGGTACCCTTGATGGAAGGCTGCTGAACACGAGTGTTCTGCCAGATTTCGTAGGTGTCGCCATCAACCGTGAATTCACCCTTTCTCTGACCAAGGAGGTTTGCACCCGGCTTGTTGAACCAGTCATCCACGATGTAGTATTCAACGAGCGGATCGACCGTCCAGCCATAGATACCGATGTAGTTGTAGCCACCGGCGCTACCTTGCTTTTTCCAGTTAAAGTAGGCATCGATTGGGCCAAGTTCTTCGTAAGACTTGTCTTCGTTATACTTGAAGCCGACACGAGCAAGGAAGTCGTTGGTGCCGTTCCAGCTTGCAGTAAACGTACCGTTGTCGTAAGAGGTCATGGTGTTGTTGCCACCCTGATACCAGATTTCGTAATGGTAAGGAGAATTACCGACCTTACCCGTTGCACTCTGGTTGTTCTGGCCTCTATCCTGCTTGCCAGTGCCTTCGTGACCCATCTGGTCCTTGCAGGCATCAATCGTGGCAGAAGTAGAGCCGCCACTCTTCTTAGAAGAGCTAGAAGCAACAGCAGAGCTGGACTTCGGCGTAGAAGCAGAAGAAGTCGGAGTCGGATTATCCTTAGCATTATCAGTCATGTCGAAGTAGGTGTAATCGACAGAACCCGTTGCGTTACCACCAGCTTCGGTCATGAGCATCACTTCGGTCACGTTACCGAACTTGAGCTGAGCAGAGCCACCGCCCTTAGAACCACGGAGCTGCTTGTTCTGACCCGTGAAGAGCTCGTCCCACTTGTTGAAGTGAGCGGAAATGTCGATGTGGCCGCACTGACGCGGAGTTTCACGAACGCTGAAGAACTGCACGAACGTGGAAGTACCCGACTTGGAAGGTTCCTGCTGGCGAAGGAATGCGTGGATGGTGTATTTTGCACCGTCAACAGTGATTTCGCCGAACTTTTCACCGATGTACTGTTCGCTCGGCTTGCTGAACCAGTCGTCAACGATGTAGTATTCCGTTTCCGGGTTCTTGGTCCAACCATAAATACCGATATAGCCGTACTGGGCAGAACCGCTCTTCGTATATTTATAATCGACTGCAAATTTTTTAGTCTTGTGGCTAATGCCGTTGCCATTGTACTGGTAACCCACACGAGTCAAGTAGTCGCTAGAACCGCTCCAGTTAGCCTTGAACGTACCGTTGCTGTAGTAAGTCATGGAGGCGTTGCCACCCTGATACCACTGTTCAAAGCCCCACGGCGTACCGTTGATGGAACCGACCCTGTTGCCACTCACTTGCGAGCCATTGCCCGTATGCCCCATATTATCGTTACAGGCATCTGCTGCAAATGCGTTTGCCATGCAAAGGCCAAAAGCAAGCACTACGCCAGCCTTAGCCATTTTGAGCAAATTTTTCATATTGTTTTCCTCACGATTAGTTATGCTGCATATAATATATGCGCTCCAGCACAAAAACGACCCAACATAATTAAAAGATTGTTGTTGAGAAAAACAACGACATTTTGTTTACAGAACCATACATAAAAAAAGCCTTTTCCTAGCGAAATGCTAGAAAAAGGCTTAAATTCGTCGATTTTTTAAGGTTTAGGGTTCTTCGGTCGGACCGATTTCTTGCTTGTCGGCATCGTCTTTTACAACAGAGTCGTCATCGACTTCAACACCCTTGACCTTGTCGAAGGTTTCCTTGGCGTCGGCGCTATCTTGCTCGATATCCTCAACGCTCGGGAGAGCGGTTGCATCTTGGACGGCATCGCCTTCGCGAAGCGTAATCGCCTTAACGCCTTGGGCGTTGCGGCCCGTGAGGCGGATATCGGCGGCCTTGATGCGGATGACCTGACCTTCGCGGCTTGTGATAATCAAGTCGTAGTCGTCAGCGACGCTTTCCACGAACACGGCCGGGCCAATCTTGTCGGTGACGTTGAGGTTGCGGACACCCTTGCTGCCGCGGCGGGTCACACGGTAAGAACCCGGTTCAGAGCGCTTGCCATAGCCATTCTCGGTAATGGTGAGAATCTTGTTGCCTGCCTTGAGCCACAACAGCGAAATGACTTCGTCGCCTTCGGCGAGGGTAATGCCCTTCACGCCGTGGGTACCACGGCCCATGTTGCGGAAGCAACTGATCGGGAACGTGACAGCCTGACCATTCTTGGTGGCAATCATCAAGAGATCCTTCGCAATCGGACGGTTTGCAAAGTCTTCACCTTCGCCTGCATCTTCGTCGTCGGTTGGTTCGACGGGCTCACCAACCTTAGAATCTGCGTCGTCAGAGCCAGCAGCATGGCTTGCTTCGAATTCTTCGGCGGTCATGCCCACGAGCTGAACCTTCACGAGTTCGTCGTCTTCGTCGAGCGTAATGGCGTTCACGCCAGCCTTGCGCGGACGGCTGAACAGCGTCAAATCCATCTTGTTGATAACGCCCTTCTTTGTCGCAAACACGAGGCAGAAGTAGCCACCGAACTTGCGGACAGGTACAATCGCCTGCACCTTTTCGCCTTCGGTGAGTGCCACAAAGTTCACAATCGGGCGGCCCTTGCCGTTGCGGGCGCCTTCCGGCAAGCGATAAACCTTCGTCCAGTAAACGCGGCCCTTGTTCGTGAACACGAGCAAGTAGCTGTGCGTGCTAGCCGTGAAAATCTGCTCCACGTGGTCTTCGTCCTTGAGACCTGCACCAATGATGCCCTTGCCGCCACGGTTTTGGGCCTTGAACGTATCAATCGGAAGGCGACGGATGTAGCCTTCCTTGCTAAGCGTAATGACCTGTTCTTCTTCGGCAATAAGGTCTTCGTCGTCGCTATCGTCAATGGCTTCGCCAATCGTCGTGCGGCGTTCGTCGCCATACTTATCGACAACGGCATCGAGCTTCTGGAGCATAATCGCAATGCGGCGTTCACGCTTTTCGAGGATATCCTTCAAGTCGGCGACTGTTGCAATAAGGTCGTTGTATTCGGCTTCCAACTTTTCGATGTTCAAGCCGACCAACTGAGCAAGTCGCATATCGACGATAGCCTGAGACTGGATTTCGTCTAACGAGAATCTGTCTTGCAAGCTCTGCTTTGCAATTTCAGTCGTCTTGCTCTGGCGGATAATGCGAACAACTTCATCAATGTTCTGCGTTGCGATACGCAAGCCTTCGATGATGTGCAAGCGGGCTTCCGCTTTTTTCAAATCGAACTGCGTTGCACGCGTAATCACTTCGAGGCGGTGGTCAATATAAACCTGCAAAAGATCCTTAAGCGTGAGGAGCTTCGGGAGGTTATTAACAAGAGCCAAGTTGTAGATGCTAAACGTGGTCTGGAGCTGCGTGTACTTGAACAAATTATTCAAGACAACTTCACCTACAGCATCACGGCGAAGTTCAATCACAATGCGGATGTCGCGGCTAGATTCATCGCGAATGTCCGTAATGCCATCTACGCGCTTGTCGCGAACGAGGTCGGCAATCTTTTTGCAGAGTTCGGCCTTGTTCACCATGTAGGGGATTTCCGTCACGATGATACGCGGCTTGCCCTTGGCATCAGTCTCAATTTCAGTACGGGCGCGAACGCGAACGCGACCATGACCCGTGAGATAAGCTTCGCGAATGCCAGAACGACCGCAGACAATAGCGCCAGTCGGGAAGTCCGGGCCCTTCACGTATTCCATCAATTCTTCGCCGGTAATGTCTGGATTTTCGGCCATGGCATGAATCGCGGCACCAACTTCACGCAAGTTGTGCGGAGCCATGTTCGTCGCCATACCCACAGCAATACCCGACGTTCCGTTCACAATCATGTTCGGGAGCGCAGACGGGAGCACCAGCGGTTCTTCAAGAGATTCGTCGTAGTTCGGCCCCATGTCAACAGTATCTTTTTCAAGATCTTCGAGCATGAGAGCGCCAAGATTGTTCATCTTCGCTTCGGTGTAACGCATAGCAGCAGGGCTGTCACCGTCAATAGAACCGAAGTTACCCTGACCATAAACCAGCGGATAACGCAGCGAAAAGTCTTGAGCCATACGGGCTAAAGTTTCATAAACTGCGGAATCGCCATGCGGATGGTACTTACCGATAACGTCACCCACAATACGAGCGGACTTCACCGTGCCTTTGTTAGGAACCACTCCCAACTTATGCATACTGAACATAACACGGCGGTGCACCGGCTTAAAGCCATCGCGGGCATCCGGCAAAGCACGAGCCACAATAACGCTCATCGAGTAGCGAAGATAGCAGTCCTGCATGTCTTGTTCGACAAGACTCTTAAACTGCGATCCTGGTACCATTTCTTCAGACATTAGTTAACCTCAAATAGTGGTTAGTGGTTAGTGGTTAGTGGCTAGGTTACAGGTGTTAGGTTGTAGGAGGTAGGTGAATAATCTTTTGCTACGCAAAAACTCTTTAAAGGGCGGCGAAGCCGCGATTATAAATCCTAAGACCTAATACCTAAACCCTAATACCTTTCTCTACCATTCACCTCCCGCTAACATTTCATTTATCACATCTAAACTTTTTTCATCGGTCTGGTCTATGCGGTGGGGCGTAATCGTCGCATAGCCTTTATCGAGCAAGCAATCGTCCGTTCCATCAGGAGCCATCGACCACAGCTTTTCGCCATCTAAAAACCACAAGCCATCCTTATGGTCATAGTGGTCAGTAAACATTCCCTGATCCATGGAGCAAGCCTTAAATCCAAGGAACTCGTCTTCTTTCATTTTCGGGAAATTCACATTCCAAAAAACGCCCTTGGAAATATTCTTGAAAAGCTCTTCAGAAACAATCTTACGAGCAAAATCAATCGCCACTTGCAACAAGTTTCCTTTCAAGCCCCTAAGCGAAAGAGCCACCGCAGGCACGCCCCAAAGAGCAGCCTCGCGAGCACCAGCGACCGTCCCCGAATAAAGCGACGACACGCCAGAATTTTCGCCCACGTTCACGCCCGAAAAACACACGTCAAAGTATTCAGGAATCTTGGAATTTTCATCAAGACCATGTTCTGCAAAATGCCCAATGGCAAACTTGACGCAATCCGCAGGAGTTCCCGAAACCGAGTAAACCTCGTAGGGCAACCTTGCTTTTCCCGGAGCGGCTTGAACCTTTTGAATACGCAACCCGCGACGAACTGTAAAAGCATGGCCGACACCACTCTGTTCATCTTCGGGAGCAAAAACATAAACATCGGAAATATCACTCAGGGCCAGAGCGAGAGCGTGCAGATTAACACCACCAACGCCATCGTCGTTCGTTATCAATACCCTTATTTTCCGTAATTTTTCCATTATGAAGGACAATTTAGAAAAATGGGGGGTAATTTTGCGTCAAAACTCTTAAAAACACCCGTAAAAACGGGCGTTTAGAGTCTAGCTTAAACGAGGTTTTACCTCACAGAAACTTGCCGAACCTCGCCATTCACACGAACAACGTAGTTGCCCGGAGTCTGCAAAGTAATGCTAGTCAATCCGCTTGCCGAAACAGGCTTTAAAACGACCAAATGACCGAGTGCGTCAAAGATGCGGACGGTTCCGCTCTGCACATTGGACAAAGTGATAGTCATGCCCTCTACTGCAAAGCTAAACTTGCTCTGCGAAACATTCCAGACAAAATCAGAATTCTTCGAAGAACTGCTCTTTGCCTTTGAAGACGAGGATTTGACAGAGCTGCTGCTGGACTTTGCAGAGGACGAAGAGGTTTTCGCAGTGGATGAAGAAGTAACCGTAGTCGAAGAGGAGCTATTCGCGTCATTGCGAGAGCTCGATGATTCCGTGTCTTGCCCGGAATGACGGGAGGAACTGCTACTGGATCCTATCGCGCTGCTGCAGGATGACGAAGAAGCAACACTACTGCTGGACTTTGCCGTGGATGACGAAGAAGCAACATTACTGCTGGAGTTCGC
>CAMZGI010000032.1 GCA_947306305.1 uncultured Fibrobacter sp. | reverse complement strand
GAAAATTGCTGGATAAATCCTCTCTAAGTTCTGCCTACTAAATTCTAAGCTCTAAGTTCTAAGCTCTAAGTTCTAGTAACTTAAAACTCTAAACTGCGACGCAGTCGCCCTAGTAACTCCAACCTAGTAACTGCGGCAACGTCGCCCCTGAAACCTGCTAAGCAGTAATCACCTGATTCTTGCCGCAGCCTTTGGCGACGTACAGCAGTTTATCGCTTTCGGCGATTAGCTCGCTCATCTGGGCGATGTCGAACCCCTGCCTAGACGCAACCCCGATGGAAATCGTCACAGGGACCACTGCGTCCATCCACGAGAATATGTGCTGCTCGATGGTCGTGCGCAGCTTTTCGGCTCGTTTCTTGGCGTCGTCGGGCGAAATCCCGTTCATGAGGATTAAAAATTCTTCGCCGCCGTAGCGGGCGAGCAAGTCGGAGTCGCGCTTTTCTTCGCCTAAAAGGCGGGCTACTTCTTTCAAGACCAAATCGCCGCACTGGTGCCCCCAGGTGTCGTTCACATGCTTAAAGTTATCGACATCGATCATCAACACATGGACGAACATGTTGTTGCGGCGCGCAAAGACGAGTTCCCCGGCTGAACGGTCCAAGAACGCTTGGCGGTTCAAAATGCCCGTCAACGGGTCTTTGGTGGCTGCTTCGTAAAGCTCGCGGCTGAACGCCTCTTCGCTCGGGTCCTTGTAGGCGACCTTCAAGACCATCCTGCCGATTTGGAGGCGGTTGTCGGAATTGAGGATTTGCCTGTGGACAAAATTCCCATCGACAAACGTTCCGTTTGTACTGCCGAGGTCTTCGACCGTGACGCTCCCGCCATCGAAAGAGAGGGCGCAGTGCCTGCGGCTAATCAAGTCGTCTTCGAAGCGGATGTCCGCGTCTTGCCCGCGACCGAGAACCACCGTTCCCCTTTCGAGCGGAATCTGCTTGAACTCGTTTTGCGGGTATAGGACAATCAAGTGCGGATGCACGACCATCTGCTCAAAATGGATGGTATTGTCACTACTCATGATGGTCTCGTCTTCCATGCTTTTGTCCTTTTCCTGGCTAATCTCTTCTATGCAAATTTAAATATATGTGCATAAAATTGATTCATATCACATAAAAATTTTGTTACATTATTTCGTTTGTAATTAAAAATTAACCTAGCCTGTTGAAATGTTGTGATTAAAGCCGTGGATATGTGAACGTAAATTTTTTTTCGCATAAGAATGAAAGAAAAAACTCCTTTTTCAGAGGAAAAAAAGTAGATTTCGTGACGGTGTGGCTTTCAAGAAGGCCGGTCTTTTTGTTTGCCTCAGTGGCTTAAGAACACAAATGGAAAAAAATATGAAAGTAAAACATTACGCTTTGCAAGAAATTGCAATTATGCTAGTTCTGCTCCTCATTGCAGCGCAAGGTGCGTGGGCTGACTTACGTCGTAAGGACAATAGTGTGTGTTCACCGACAATCAAATTTAAGCTTCCCAATGACTGGGTTAGAGCTTACGTTGTAATCGGAGGCTCTGCTCATGCGATGCCTACCCCCGATGCTAATGGGTGGTCCACGGTATCACTAGCCGACACGAAGCTCGTTGGAACAAACCACGACGACGCGTTCTACATCAATGGCGTCAACGACAATACTTGCCAGCAAGGCAAGTGCGTTTTGCCCAAGCAATTCAGTGTCAAGGTGAATGATGGACGTGCTGTTGGTTTTACTTGCTCAACGTTTGAAAACGGTAAAAAAGGTTGGCAAGACGGAGATACGGTCTGGGTTCAGGATCATCCTGATACTAAAAAGTCCGGTCAGACTTACATAACTTACACGAAGCCGAATGTCAAGGATTTCTACATCTTCTTGCCTCAAAACGAAACGTGGAAGAGTGCCACTCCGGTGATTAACGAAGATGGCAAAGACCGCGAAATGTACAACGATTCTGAACATTGCGGATGGTACTACAGACGCTATATCGATGAACCACTTCCGACATCTGCTATTATCCACAGAGATGATGACGAAACGATGTCCGATGCTATTGGTACGAACGGCGCTTGGGAAACGAACTCCGATGCTCCGGAAGCTATTGCGATGAGCGCTATGTTCATGCTTTTCGATGATGCCGATGCCATTTACTTTGTGGCTGACGAAGACGAGGCTATGAAACTTGGAAATACTACTGCTAAGGGCTGGGATATCACTCGTCCTGTCACTGAGGGCAAGTGCGGTTACGATTTGGCCGCTTTGATTTACGATACCGACGCTAGCTTGCATGGTGCTTTCACTTGCAACCCGGATTGGCGCGATGGTCAATCTACTGCTGAAGCTCATGCTAATGCTTGCTATACTCCAAGTGCTAAGTATCAGGTTGTTTCTTCTGCTACTGGTGAAGTTCCGTGTATTGGCGTGACTAAGGGCATGGTGGAATCCACGCTCCAAGTTGACCCGACAACGAAGAAAAAGTACATGAAGCTTACCACAGTTGGTAAGAAGTGCTTTGGTTCTACTCCGGATGAAGCGTTTAAGGCTATGTTTACGGCTACTCCGGGCGTGAACGAAGAATACTGCTTCAATTTGCCCTTTACTCAGGCTTCTGACGGCAAGTTTGAATTTGAATCGGATTACTACCAGAGCCCTGGTGCTACGGTTCCGGGTGGCTTCTATCCTGCAGAAAAATCCCCCGATCCGTCTATGATGCTTTCCGACGCTTTGCCGGCTGCTGAAAACAAGCGTAAGGCTGAAGGTCCTGTCTATTTCTGCGCTGACGATCCGAATGCTGGCTCTACGACTCCGCTTGGCCTCCGCACGATTCACCCGACGGAAGGCGTTCCGATGAGCGACTTGATTTGTAATGGCCCCGGTTGGGATGGCGGCGTTGATTGCGATGGCTATTTCCAAGGTGGTTCCGAATTTGAACTTGGCAAGAGCACTATAGCTGGTCAGATTTCCAAGAAGCTCGGTGTTACTTGGGGTGGCGATGGCTGGGCTTGGTCTTGCGACTACATGGGCGCGCCAGATGGCTGGCCGAGATATGCTGAAGGAACCGAAAGTAAGGCTACTGCAAGTAGCAGCACTTATCGTTGGACTTCTGGCAAATCTGATTCTGATGTTCTTACAACGGCGGGTCGTAACCAGCACTTCTGCTTTGAATCTCATGCAAACTTCCGCTTTAAGCATGGCTTGAAGTTCAGCTTCCGCGGCGATGACGATATTTGGGTGTTTATTGATAGAAAGTTGGCTGTGGACCTTGGCGGTACTCACCTTGCTGCTCCGGGCTATGTCGATTTGGACAAGTTTATGCCGGATGCCGAAGTGGGCACATCTTATGAAATTGACATTTACTTCTGCGACCGTCGTACGACGATGAGTAACGTCCACATCAAGACGAACATGTTCATCGAACAGAAGACCGGTATTGAAGCAACTGGTAAGCAGGACAAGGAAGACTATAGACTGAACGGTAACAACAAGTTCAAGCTTTGCTACAAGGAATCCGGTGGCGGCTCTTGCGGCGCTGCCATGGGCGGCGGCGGAGACCAGGAATGGTGCGGCGAGGAAATTATCAAGGCTGGCAAGACTGTTAATTACGTGTTGTCTAAAGACCAGCTGGGTGCTGGTGATGCTGTAATTTCCGAAGCTGAATTTGCTGCTAATCCGGTACAGGCTAATGGCGGTATTAATGTAACAGATCCGACTGCTCCGATCATCAACGAAGAAAAGCTGAAAGATTCTGGCATTCCGAGTGGCACGTACTACCTTGTGATTAAGATTGGCACTGATACCAGACCTATCAAGATTACGATTAAGGGTTCTGTTGGCGTAGCTAATCGTGAAGCTGTTTTGGTTGACACTACTGGCAATCAAAGCCTTCCGATTTCGTACAAGTCTCAGGCTATGGCTTCTAAGGCTAACGACGACGGCTCTATTGACATCAAGCAGCTTGTTCCGCTCTATATCGCATCGATGGCTGATCCTTGCAACGGCACTGATTGCGGCAAACCACTCGAACTGCAGTATTCTGCGGGCGAATCTTATAGCTTGGAATCTAGCAGTGCTAAGGTCGTGTTCTACGAATATAAGAATGGCAAGCTTACTCCGTTTGCCCCGTCTGCAGGTCGCAAGATTGGTGCCGGCGGTTATGACACTGTATATGTAACGATTCCGTTCGACGATATGGAAGCAGCTTCAGAAAAGGTTTCTATCAACGTGAAGGGCAGCACTCGCAAGGCTGAAATCACGTTCTTCGTGCCGCAGCTCGCCTTTGTCGATAGCGATTCTACGCTCAATAAGATTACATCTGACCCAGATACTTATATCCGCTTGCAGGGTTCTCCCTATGAATTCTTTGTTGTAGCCCTTAATGCAGACAACTCTGTGTGCACGGATTGCAACTTCAAGCTGGATAAGGGTTCTAAGACTTCTAATGGTGTCGAAATCATTGATGGTGGCGAAGTGGTGAATGGCCGCGCTACGATTTGGATTCGTTCTACCATTGCTTATGAAAAGTGCGATGGTTGCCGTGGTGCCGCTACGCTCCATGTGGTCGGTCCTGCTGCTGGATTTATGCAGGTGTCTTACACCAATATGCAGTTCCAGGAACCGCCGGTTCCGATTCCGCAGTTTGCTGATATCTTCGACGTTCACGGTGAAAAGCCGGCTGTCGAAATGAATGTGCCGGTTCCGTACTTCAGCATGGAAACCGAATACCTCGACGGTATTGCAGACTCGATTGCCATTTACTACCATAAGAACTTCGTTAACGACAAGGACTCTCTCCCGGATCAGGTCGTGATTTTCTGGGACGAAGATGCAGCTGATTCAGTGCTCTTCACGAAGGAAGAAGTTTTGGCTGGTTCTTACTGCGGTAAGCAATATACGGGACTCGATACGGCTTGCTTGAACGTCATCACGCTTGGCGGCAAGAAGTTGTCTAACAGCATCAAGACTGCTGGCGCTGGCAAGGTTAAGTCTCGTGCAACTTACAAGGCTAAGGGCAAGACCCAGTCTGCTGACTATGAATCTCCGATTTACGACCGTGTCGCTCCGGTGATTGTCTCTGCAAGAGCTACGACCGATACGACTTCGGGCAAGAACGCTCAGTTGAAGATTGTTTCTTCTGAATATCCGAAGAAGACCGATAAGGCTTCCGCAGTTGGTGACGAAGTATTCTCGTTCTACATCAATACGGGTAAGGAATCAAAGTTTGCTCCGGGCATTACGAGCTTGAGCCAGCTCAATGAGAAGCTTGACTCCGCTCAGACGTTGATTTACAGCCAGAAGAACACCTTCCCGCAGGCTGGTGACTACATCCACTACAGAAGCGCAGATGACGGCATTGGCTATGTGTCAGACGTGTCTGATTATGCTTCTGTTGCTACCGTTGACTCGCTCCGTAAGTCTGTAGGTGCCGCATTGGGCAACACTTCTACGATTGACTGGAACATCGCTCCGGGCTACAACTCTGATCCGAAGGTTCGTCTCCCGTCTCCGTGGGTGCTTGTTTCTGGTGACGTGAACGCATACGCTGTCCGTCTCATTCCAGAAGCTAAGGCAACTCTCCCGCTCTCTCCGTCTGATGCAGCAAACCTCCCGATTGCAGATGTATTCACGTTCGATGCAAACAAGGATGAAGGCGACTTTGCTAGCGTTATCAAGAACGGCGAAGGCGAATTCAGCAAGTATCATTTCACTCCGCATGGCTGGTATGTCAAGAGCGATATGGGTGCTTTGATCGAATCTAAGGAAGAATATGCTGGTGTCAAGAAGGACGAAGTTTACTTCGAATACGAAATCGAATTCTTCACGAACTTGGGTTCGTATGTTGCTCGCAACACGGGTCGCATCTACTGCGATGATAAAAAGAACCAGACTGAATTCGGCAAGCAGTACTTCGATGGCAAGAACTGCGTTGAAGTCCGTAGAAACTTCTATGTCGTGTGGAACATGAAGTCCGACGAAAACCGCCTCGTGGGTGCTGGCGCTTACATTTCTAGACTCAAGTCCTTCGTCAATCTTGCTGGCTTTGGCAAGAAGAACAAGAACGACAAGACTGAAATGTGGGGCGTTCGCCATGGCAATGGTGCCCTCGTCATCGACGCTGGCAAATAAGGTTCTACTTCTATGAGTTTAAAGCCTCCCCTCGGGGAGGCTTTTTCTATATTTTAATACATGCGAAAGATTTTAATTGCAGCTTCTTTATGCGCTTTGGCTTATGCTGGATCGCCAACTGATTTGGATTCTCTTTTCCGTGGCAACGAATATAAGCCCACTCTCAGTACTTCGCTCCGCGACACGACGAACTCTTCTGTTCCGGCTAAGGTCGCTAACAAGAATGAAAAGTCTGATGGATTCTACATGCTCCAGTTCGAAGCTGTAGGCGATTTTGATGCGGCCCAGAGGCGCAAGGCTCAGCTTTCGGCTAGCACGGGCTACACGATTCAGGTGGTCTTTGATACGCCGTTCTACAAGCTTCGCGGTGGTGGATGGACAAAGCGCAAGGTCGCCGAGGATAAGGCACGCGAATTGTCTGCCTACAATATCCCCGCCTTTGTCGTGAAGATTCGATAGAAAGCCTTTTTTGCATGTCCCCCCGGAACGGAGTCCGGGGTGACAATGCCTACTGCGGCTTCGCCGCACCTCTCGTCTCTCGTCTGTAGCCGCAACGCGGCGTTCTCTCGTCTAATCAAGATTACAGCAGGCCGAGTGTTTGCTTTATGTTGTGTTCCGTCTTTAGCAATGCTCGTTCTTCGGGCGACACGTAAATCATCTTGCGTTCGCAGTCAGGCCTCTTGGAGCGGTCGCGGAGCACCACTTCCTTGTTCGTGAGCGAGTAGAAGAACGGTCCCGTCTTGATAAACTGCTTTTGATGCAACGCTTGCTTTATCGTATTGCTCAACAGTGCGTTAATCTTGAGGCTCGCTTCGACGTGGTGCAGGTCCATAATCCTCTGCATCAACAGTTCCCCGTGGATGGGGGACTCGTGATCCACGTAGAATTTCAGCTGCTCGATAAGCTTGTCGGTCGGGAATTCCCCAATCGGCTGATTGTTCGCATCATCGCTTGCGGGGTGCGTTACTGCGTATGGCTCGACGGCTGGGGCGGTGTATTGCTCCTCGATTTCGTCGAGCGGAATTTCTTCTTCTGGTGGCGGAGCGACGCTTTGCTCAATGGCTATCGTCGTGATGAGGTTTCCTCTTTCGTCGGAGTTCGCGATGTTCCAGAGGGGGAGCCACATGTATATGATTTTCCAGCCGAACCTAGAGAGCGTGTTCGGGCGAATGTATTCGCGGTCTTCGACGGATTCACGGTATGGCTCGTAGCCGCAGTCGCTTTCGATAACGGCGATGAACCGCTTGTCGTTGTTCGCATCTACGACAACAGGTCCGATGGAAATGCCGCCTTGCGAAACGCCGTTCTTGAACGGGATGGATTCGCTTTCAAAGACTTCTTTAATTTGTTCGTCCAAAACAGAATCGACAAATCCTTCGTCAGCTTGTATGGGTGCCTTTGATTGAAGCTCGTTCACCCATTCTTGGTACAGCCCTGGCTTAGAATTTGATAATTTATATGTATCGTCGCCGTCCATGAACAGCACTAGCTTTTGTTTGGCGAGCGTGGTGCAAATCGAAAGTTTGCGGTTTGCGGCATCGCTTGTAACTTCATCAATGTCTGGACAGACAAATAGAACATCGCGGTACAAATCGACCGCACGTTCGACTGTCTTGACGTAGAATTTGTTCTGCAAATTCCCTTGTGTAAAGAACTTTGTCGATGCAGGGTATTTTTCTAAGAGGCTTTGGATTTCTGCTTCAATTAAATTGCAGTGCGATTGGCTGAACGTCACAATGCCAAGCGTTTGGCTTGGATTCTTGACGGCATGCTGCACAGCGCTTTCGGCGATGCTCAAAATTTTGTTATAGACAACTTTGAGCGTTTGCGGCTTGTCTTTTAAAACGGTCGAATTGGGGAACTGAGCGATATCGTTGTCGTAAATTCTTTTGTTTGCAAAATTGAACAGCGAGGGGTCTGCGTATTGCGTCGTGAACCCGATGACTGTAGTCGGGATTCCCTTGCGCAGCACTGCCGAAAGAACGCTGTCTTTAAAGAAAATCGATTGCGAAGAGACGATTTCGTTGCATGCGTCTGCGGCGTGCGATTCTAAAGCTGGCGAGCACGGATTCCCAAAGAGAATGACTTTTTTAGCATCGATAATTCCGGGCATTGCTTCGGCGATGGATGTGCAATCTGCATCTAAGAACAGCGCGACATCAAAGGAAGCGGGCTCCAGATTGTATGAATTTGAAAGCGAAATGCTTTGAAGCAGCGCTGGCTTTTTCTCGACAAGCTCATGAATCACGTAAAAGTTTGCATTGCTGAATTGGTCTAAAAGAGCCCTGTATTGGCTGCTCTTTTGCTTGCGGGCTTTGGCAGACAACGTGAACAAATCGGGGCTAGTCGAAGCCGCTATTTGCATTTGGCTGTTTGTCCAGGCACGTGCAAATGCCGATGCCAATTCTCCGTTTGCATTTTGCGTATTTTGGATGAACTTGGCTAGATTTTCGCATGGAGAATCGATGACGTAATCCATCTGTTCGCAAAGTTCCAGATAGACATCTTGCTTGTCCCAATACTTTGCCCAAAATGCAATCTTGTCTGTCCACGTGTCCATATTTTGAGCGCTTATGGAATAGCCCATGTTCAGCGATTTGCTTATCGTTTCGAGGCTAGATTCTAGCGTTTCGATGCTGGACTTGAATTCGTCAAATTTCTCGGCAAACGGCTTGAATAAGTGCCATTGTTCAAGAAGGTGCACAAAGTGGTCGAATTGTTCGCTGTTTTTGTGCCGTGAGCGGAAGGCGTAGTAATGCTGGATTTTGTTAGCCAAATCCTTCCAGTCGGTCTTTTCAAATTTCCAGTCTTTTCCGAACAAACGCGTGGCGAGCACAGAAGAATCCTTGTATTTGCGTTTGTGTTCTTGCAAATCGATGAGCTCGTTGATTTTTTCGACAATCATCGCGTCGGTGCTTAAGCTCTTTGGATTCTTGAACATGCTCAACAAGAGGCGTTTGGGCCTGCGGTAACGATCCGAAAGCCCCTTGAGCGTGGCTCCCAAGCTGCTGATAAATTCATCGCGTGCTTCGACAACGTCGGCTTCAATCGCTTCGTCTGTGAAAAGGTCGGAACCTTTGCGTCGGTAGCTCGACCAGCGTTCACCAGAATTTGGCAAGTCGGTCAAATCGTCTTGGTAGGCTATCCAGCCGTTGGAATGCAAGTCCCAGCTTTCGTATCCGGGCAAGTCTTTGTCGAAGTTTTTCTTGAATGTCTCGATTAATTCGAGAATGTCGGACAGCTTGATTCCATCGGGGTAAAGATTGGATTTTTTGACGTTTTCGACGAGCGGCTTGATTTTTTCAATCTGCTTTTTAGCTTGTTGCAAGTCTTCGCCAATCATGTTTTTGCGGTCGTTCGAAATGGCTGGCAACTTGATGCCTTGGAAAGCGTTGTAAATCTTGATGCCGTCTTCGCGGAAGAACAGGTTTGCAATTTGTTTGAGACTAGAATGCATCAGCCTGAATTTCGAGTAGCGGACTTGCTCGACGTTTTTGAACAAGTCGTTCGGAAACTTTGTCTTGACGTGCTTTAATTTTGCAATTTCGTCAAACAGTTCCGAGAGCGTGGCTCCGCATGGCTTGAGCGGAAAGTTCACGGAGTCGTAATAGGTGACGATCGATTCGCGGCTTTCGTTCAGCTTTTTTTGAAGGTCGTCGCGGTCTGCTTTGGGGAATGTGCGGAACGGCGGCTTCCATGCATTTTCGAAGTTCAGTTTTGTGATGGCACGGCGGCTGATGACGCAAACTTTTTTCTTTTGCGCGATGAGGTCAGCGACGATGTTGACTGCGACTTTTGCTTTGTCGGAACCCGGAAGCGTTTGAATCGCGTAAGCTGAAACGTCTTCGTTCAATGCGTCGATTGCAGCTTTGTTTGTCTGCGAATCGGTGACGTAAGGGAAGTAGTGCTTTGCAGGGCTGAAAACGTGGTCGTAAGCGGTGTTTTCAAAAAGGGATTGCTGCGGAAAAAATCCGCCGTTCCCGATAGTTGCAGAGAAAAAATCGTTGTTTGCAGCTTTTGCCGAAACCCAGTTTTCGCCTGATAAATTCTTTTTGAGAAGCAGCCTGTTGGTGCTGTAAAATGTAATGCAGCATCCGTTCCGCGTGAACTTCCATTCGGTTTTATGCGAAATTTTTTTATCGAGCGTATCGAAGAATTTTTTGCAGTCGAAGTGTCCGTTTTTAAAGTAATCGGCGGCGACGGGGTAGTGGATGCTTGCGTCGAGTGTCGGGAGCGCAATGTTTTCGACGGGGGCATGTGTCGAAATGGCGATCGTGTCGTGTTCGATGTCGTATTCAAGCGGAATGAGGATGGCTGGAGCCAAAGATCTTTCGCCCCATTTGATAAATCCCGCAGCCATGTACAAATCTTGGTTGCAAAAGTCCTCTGCTTTTGTTTTTAAAATTTTGCGGAATTTAGCGAGGTCGGCATTTTGCTTTTCTTCGTCGTATTTAGCCGATGTCGGGAAAAAAGATGCGAGCGGACGCGGCTTAGCCTCGTCTTGCCAAGTCTCGAAAAAAACGTCACCGTTCCCTAAAATCAGAGGCGACTGGAATTTATTTTTTTGAGAAAAGCATAACAACAGATCCCTGTTTTCAAAGGATGCTGCTACCTCACTAATTTTTTCTATTGTAACGGACGTTGACGTTGCGGTCATGATACGAATATAAAATTTTTTTTGCGTAATGTACGTGTTTATAGCGATGGTATGTGATTTATGACTTTGGCGAGCGCTTCGTCGAGAGTGAGCGGGCTGTCGGTCTCGGCGAGGTGGGCTTTGTAGCAGACGCGTCCAAAGAGCGTTTCGGGCGTTACGCCAGCTTCTTTGTCTTGCCTTAAACTGTGGGCGAGTTCGCGTTTAGAAAGCTTCTTGTTGTTCTCATCGACTATCAGCGGGTGGTGCAGGTAAATGGGGCGTTCTGTGCGTCCAAGGGCTTCCATCAAGGCGATTTGCCTTGCCGTGGAACTGCGTATGTCTTCGCCGCGGACTATATGCGTGATGTTTTCATCGATGTCATCGACGCAGACAGCAAATTGGTACGTCCATTGGTTTTGACGGTCGCGGATGGGGAAGTCGCCGCATTGCGTTTTGGGGTTTTCGTGGAAGTCGCCTAGCCGCAAGTCATGCCAGTCGATGGTTCTGTCCGGGACAATAAACCGCAAATTATGCGGTGGTTCGGCCGACTCAGTGACCTTACCCTGGTTGGTGAGCCTGTCGAACCACTCTCGTCTCTCGTCTCTCGTCTTTCTTCTGTAAAAACACTTCCCCTGATATATGATTTCCCCGGTTTCACTCTTGGGATTCTCGCTTTCGAGCTGTTTTCGGCTGCAAAAACAGGGGTAAATGAGCGATTTTGCTTCGAGTTTCTTTAAAGCTGCTTCGTAAATTGCATTTCTTTCGCTTTGGATGCTTTCGGAGTCATAGCGGAAACCCAGCCACGCGAGGTCTTCGCGGATACCTGCGATGTAGGCGGGGCGGGCTCTGCTCTGGTCGTGGTCTTCAATTCTCAAGTGAATTTTCAAGTTCCACTTTAATGCGGCCGCCCATACGTATAATGCCGAAAGGAGATGTCCTTCGTGGAGGTAGCCTGTGGGGCTTGGAGCGAATCTAATTGTGTTAGGCACATCACAAATATAATTTTACAAAATGTTATTAAGTTTACGTTTCTCAAAAAAGCGCTGTTTGAATGTATATTTCGGAGGAATTGGGTTAATTCTTGAAAAAAGGAGTACCTATGGTTGGAATGATGAAGGTTCTGTCAAGAATCGTGATGGTTCTTGTTTTTGTGCTTGCGGCGAATTCTCTTGCTGACGATATTGTGGGGACGGCTTCGAATGGGGCTACGGTTATTTTGCACGATAATGGTCGTTGGGAATATTACCAGAACAACAAGAAAATTCGTGATATCCGTGAAAGCGCTATTCCCGAAGATGCCAAGTTCAACGTGATGGTCCAATACGAGAGGCCGGAACAAGTGCGCGAAAATTTGCGACTTCGCATGGAAGCGGAATATGCGACCGAAGAAGAAATCGTAGATGCCATACGCAATGCGCCCAAGGGCGGGTATGTTTATTTCCAAGTCAGGACATCCCAAATTAAGAAGGGGTATCCCCGCAAGTTGAAGTTCTTCTTGTATGACGGCGGGAAAAGTCCCATCTACACTAAGACAGTTTATGATTACGAGGCGGTTCCCAGCGAACAGAATGGAATTTCTAATTTGCTCGTAGTGCCTGTTTTTGGGTATCCCAAATCCACTGCGCTGCTTGCTCGCGTAGAAGCTCGCGATGGTATGGAAACGCTTGATATTGATATTCCAGTCAGGTAATTTACTTTGTTGAAGTTTGCGGTAGTCGATCTCGAAACGACGGGCGGTAAAAAAGACTGCAACCGGATTATGGAAATCGGGATTGCGTTGTTGGACGGTTCCGAAGTGGTTGGAACGTTCCATTCGCTTGTGGATCCGGGGCAGCCGATTACGCCGTTTGTCCGCGAATTGACGGGGATTGACGATGCGATGGTCAGTGGCCAGCCGCAGTTTGGTGCGATAGCCGAGCATGTGGCAGAACTTTTGACAGACCGCATCTTTGTGGCCCACAATGTGCAGTTCGATTGCAAGTTTTTGACGACGGAATTGAAGCGTTGCTGCATCAAGTACAATCCCCCAAGACTTTGTACGGTGAAGCTTTCGCGGCGCGTGTTCCCGGGGCAGCCGAGCTATAGTTTGCATAAACTAACGGAGTCGCTAGGGTTGCCGGATTTTAATCACCACCGGGCGATGGACGATACGATGGCTGCTGCGGAGATTCTGAAGCTTGCTTTGGGGAAGGTCGGCGAGGCGGGGGTGCTTAAGGAAGTGAAGAATTTGAAAAGTAGGGATCAGGTTTCAGGTCTCAGGTAACAGGGGCGGCTTTGCCGCAGTTTAGAGTTTTAAGTTACTAGTTTCTAGAACTTAGTTGGCTGTGGTTCGACAAGCTCACCAACCTTGCACGTCATTCCGGGCTTGACCCGGAATCTATGGATCCTATTCAGGATGACACTCGAATCTCAAGGCTCATTGCTCACAGGTTCAGCAATCCCATTTTATACTTGAGTTTCAAAATGCGGGCGGAGGATTCTTCGATGCGGCGTTTGTATTTGGTGTTTTTTTCGCTGAGCTTCATCATAATGTCGAGCATGTCCTTTGCTTTGGACGTGTAAGAGATCATGAGCATGTCGTTGCCAGCGTCGATGACGGTTGTGATGAGGCGTCTAAAGTATTTGTCGGGGTAGCTTTTGCGTGGCGGAATTTGCGTTTTGCCGCTAGCCCAAGTGCGTAACGATGTTCCCCAGAGGTCGTCTGTCAGCATCACCATGTTCGGCGCGTATTGGCGTGCCATTTTGACGATGTTCTTGTCGAAGACGGCGGGGCGGTTTGATATGCGTAAAAATTGCACGCTCGACATCATTGTTACAGGTATGTCTTTGGAGAGCGTTTTGAAAAAATTGACGTTCTTTTGGATTTTATCTTTGGGCGAGGCGCTGATGGCGATTTGGTGGTCGCTGTTTGTCCAGGAATCGTAACCGGGAAAATGCTTTGAAACGCAGACGATGCCGTTTTCTCGCATGCCTCGGACGAATGTTCTGACTTTGTATGCGTTAGTCGTGTCGCGGCCCCAGGAACGGCGGCTTTCTTCCATGAACGAGTTTTTCTCGCTGTAGTCTTTGGACGGGTCAAGGACGGGGGCGAGGTTCATGTTGATTTTAATTTCTTTTAACGCTCGACCGACTTTGTTTGCAAGCGAGTGGATTTTGGCGGTGTCCATGGTGCGCATTTCGCGGGCGCTAGGGACGTGATGCCAGCGTTCGGCAACGGCTGAGAGTCGATTGACGATGCCGCCTTCTTGGTCTGTAGCGACGATGAGCGGAATTTTGAGGTTCGAATTGATTTCGTCAATCTTGCGCATGTAATCGTCAAGTTCGCGGAGGTGCTTCCCTGTGATGAGGAGTCCGCCGATTTCGTTGTCGATTACAAATTGCGGCGTGGTGAGGAACACCATGATCATCTGCGCCGCCTTTTGACGGAGCGTCATGGATTCCCACAATGGTAGGAGCTTGTCTGGCAAGTTGTACGGATTATTCTGCTGGATTGATTCTGTTTGTGCATTTATTGGGGTAATATGCTTCTCGGATACGTTGTTCGCAGCCGCAGAAAACGTTCCCAAAAGTGCAATGATAAACAGAATTCTTAGCATGGATAGGGGATGGGTGAGGCTGCTTTGCAGCAGTTCCAAGTTCGAAGTTACTAGTTACTAGAATATTTCTTTTAGAATCTCTAGTAACTATTAACTAGTAACTATTAACTATTAACTTTTCTTCACAAAACGACGCGGCTTGAATTCTCGGGGCGGGAACTCGAACTTGATTTTTCCTTTGGCGAGCGTCAAGTATGCATCGAAAAGGCGGTGCGTCTTGTTGCTGCGGAATCCCTTGATAAGCGAGGTTTTTTCGCCAGCGAGCAGCTTCTTGATTTCGTCGAGCGGAATTTCTTTGCCGAGGAGAATTTTCGGGAGCGTCATGCCGCTAGGCTCTTTCTTAAGGTAGCTTTCGGAGACGTAGCCAGTGAGCGTTTCATAAACATCAGAACCATCAACAGGGGATTTTCCGACAACTTCGCCGACTTCAATTTCTTCGGGCTTTTCGTCAAAGACAAATTCAATTTTATTCTTGTCGTTGATGGTGAGCACGGCTGAAAATTCGGCACCTTTCTTGCTGCGGAAACCTGTGAGCGGGCCAATCTTTCGTTTGGTCAAAAGCTCTACGATTTCGCTTTCGGAGAGGTGCTTTCCGCCAATCATCTTGCGGATGACAATGCCGTCTTCGGTGGTGTAGCGGCTCACGGTTTCAAAGACTTTCTTGCCGTTCACGGGGCTAAAGCTTGCTTCGCCGGTGGTGTCGTCTTCCTTGAATCCCTTGATGTTTTTCACCATGGTCTTGGTCATTTCGACGATGCCGTTCATGAACGCTTCGCGGGATTCCTTGCCCTTGCTGATGAGGTCCATCTTGTATTCCCACTCGCCGGTGAGCTCTGGGCTGGTGAGGGCTTCGCAGTTCATGGCGGAGAGGACCTTGATAAGGTCGAACGCCTTTGCGGTCGGAATCATTTCTTTGCCATCGCGGACAACGTACTTGTCGCTCACGAGCTTTTCGATAATGGCGGCACGGGTGGCTGGCGTTCCAAGTCCGCGTTCCTTCATCGCGTCGCGCAGTTCGTCGTCTTCGACGAGTTTACCTGCACTTTCCATCATAGAGAGGAGCGTGCTTTCGGTGTAGTGCGCAGGCGGCTTAGTCCAGTCTTCCTTTGCTTCCAAGTCGAGCGTCTTGGCGGTATTGCAGTTCAGCTTCGGGATGTTGGATTCTTCGTCGGATTCCTTGCCGTAAATGGCCTTGAATCCCGGATCCACGAGAATTTTGCCTTCGGTGATGAACGTCTCGTTTTCGATAGTCGTCACGCGGGTCGTGTTGAGGTACTGTGCCGGCGGGAAGAATACAGCGATGAAGCGTTGGCAAATCATCGTGTAGATTTTTTCTTCGGCTTCGGAGAGTCCCTTCGGCACGACACCAGTCGGGATAATGGCAAAGTGGTCCGAAATCTTCGAGTTGTCAAAGACCTTTGGGGTGCGTTTGACGTAATTCTTGTCGAGCGCTTCTTGAGCGAACTTCGCGAGCGGGCCTTCAATTTTGCCGAGCGTCGCCTTCACCGGTGCTACGTAGTCTTCGGGCAAGCAGCGGCTGTCGGTACGCGGGTAGGTGGTCGCTTTGTAGTGTTCGTAGAGCGACTGCGCAATCGAGAGCGTCGTCTTGGCGCTGAATCCAAAGCGGTTGTTCGCTTCGCGCTGGAGCGTGGTGAGGTCGTAGAGCTGTCCGCACTTTTGCTGGCTTGGGG
>CAMZGI010000031.1 GCA_947306305.1 uncultured Fibrobacter sp. | reverse complement strand
ACTGTTTACTAACCACTGCCTACTGTTTACTAACTACTATTTACTATATTTCCCCGCGATGAAAAAGAATCTTAAAACTGCTTTGTCGTTTGTTGTCGATGTGGGCAACTCGCATACCGTGCTTGGTATATTCAAGGGCGACAAAGTCGTAGATCATTGGAGATTAACGACCCGCAAAGAAACAACTTCGGACGAGGTGATGAATCGCGTGGGCGGTCTCATTCGTTTTTCTAAGATCAAGCCCGAATCGGTTACGCATGTAGGGCTTTCGACTGTGGTGCCGTCCCTTGAACGTCCGTGGGTTAAAGCTTTGCAAACGCTGCTCAAGCGACCTGTGCAAGTGGTGAGTTCCAAGAATTGCCTTAATTGCCCGATTGCGTACCCCAACCCGAGCACCTTGGGTGCCGACCGTCTTTGCAATATTATTGCTCTAAAAGATCGCGGCTTGACAGATGCCATTGTCATTGACATGGGTACTGCGACAACTTTTGACGTGATGAAAAATGGCGGCTTTGCGGGGGGGATTATTATTCCTGGCATTAGCGCTAGCCTTGACGTGCTTACTGAAAAAGCGGCTCGTCTCTTGCCGGTGAGCATTGAATGGCCGGAACGTCTTATCGCTAATAATACGGATGATGCTATTCGTGCGGGCTTGCTGTTTGGCTTTATGGCGGAGCTTGAAACGCTCGTTGCTAAAATCAAGCAAGAAATGGGCAAGAAGGATGTGCCTGTTTTTGCGACGGGTGGCTGGGGTCGTACCATCGTTGGGCATACTAAAATTATAGATACTTACGATCCGTACTTGACTTTGGACGGGGTCCGTTTGGTTGCGCTTCGCGGAGATTCTGCTGCCGAAGTCATTGATAAGGATGCTGAGGAATGACGCTTTTCATGAGGGGAAAAATGAAAACATTTCTTGTGAGCCTAGTTCTCGCGACGCTTGCGTTTGCCGAAACGGGTAGCTCTACCGTTATAGGTTCTGAACGTACTCGCAACTTGCGTGGTCTCGATTATGCCCCGATGCTTTTTGAATACCATCGCCAAACGGTGGGCGAGGGGCGTCACTTTTTTACATATCCCCGTCGTGATACGACTTTCCAAAAAAATTTCTTTAAGAACAACATAAACGCGTTGGCGTATTTCGACAACGTGGGTTTTGCTTCGGATCATTTAAAGGACTCTGTTACTTATCTACAAAAAAAATCGAACTCAGCCCATAGCTTCGCTATTGCGGTAAGCCCGATTTTGGGCATAGACTACCGCTCGTCGTCTGCCCTTGGCGACACTATCTGGCCGGCTATTGATGGCGGTCTTTACATCCGCGGTTTTGCCGATTCGCTCGATTTCGATCTCGATGCGAGGATTTATTCCGAAGGCCACTCCGCCAAGAAACCCAAGAGCTATGATCACGAGGTCTTCGATGTCCAGTCCAAGGACCGTGGTGATGGTGGAATCGACTATGTGAGCTTTGCTCGTTACCGAGCCCACCTTGGATTCAACTATGCATGGATGCGTCTCCAGTTGGCTCGTGACGTGTTGCACTGGGGACCGGGGTACTACAACAATCTTTCGCTCAACCAGTTCGCGTTGCCCTATAATATGCTCACGTTAGACTGGACTTTTGGCCCGTTGCGCGTCTTTAGCGTTTACGCCGATCTCCGCGTGAATTCTTGGAGTTACAGCAAAGACAACTTGAACGACCGTAACTTTTACGGACACCGTTACGAACTTGCATTAGGCAACTTCACTTTTGGTATGTCCGAATTGCAAATCCTCTATAACGAGAATAAGCCTTGGCTGTTTGTCCCGATAGCGCCTCTTTTTATTGAAAAGGGCAATTACACGGAACGCGTAAACAATGGAGCGCTTGCTTTTGATATGAACGTCCAGCTCTTCCAGATGGCTCGCGTTTACGGTGAGTTTTTCCTTGATGACATGGAGTCGCCTTACGCTGTTTATCAGAACCGTTACAGCAACAACCGTTGGGCGGCGATGCTTGGTTTTCAGGTCGCACGAGACGTCGAAGTTCGGGGTAAGGAACTCCAGCTGGGGACGATTGCTGAAATCGCCCGTGTAGAACCGTTTACCTATTGTCATTATGATACGGCTCAAGCCCAGATCGCTCATTTGGGGCTTCCGCTGGGAAATCCGAACGGTCCGAACTCGCTTGCTGTCGATTGGACTGTTTATGGCCGGCTCAACTGGAATCCGTCGTCAAGGTTCTTCTTCGGGCTCCACAACAAGTGGCTCTGGAAAGGGGTTGATTATGGAAGCGATATAGACGACCCGTACAAGACTCTTCCAAAGCGTTTTACGCACGGAGCGCCTCTTCAATATACGATTTCACCCTCGTTCAGCTATAGTGGAAGGTACGTTTCTTACGAAATGGAGCTCATTTTTGGTGATGAAAAAGCCTTTTTTGTGCGTTCTACCTTGCACTGGTAGGTTTTTGTAACTATTTTTGGAGCGTATTTACACATAATTAAAATAAGGTCTTAATTATGTCCAAGTTAATGAAGCAATTCGCAAATTTTAGAGTACGTAAGCGCATTTTGGCTCTTGCTGATGCGTTCATCGTAGTCGTTGCGGGATTGTTTGCGAATTTTGTGTTGCCTTTGGTTGCCACTCCGGTTGACCGGATGGATTTGCTTGCGTTCTTCTTTTTAAGTGTGCTTCTTTGCTTTAGCGGCTTGCTTTTCTTTGGTGCTTACAACAGGCTTTGGCGCTATCTCAATCGTTCCGACTTCCTTTGCTGTGTCAAGGGCGTTCTTGCGGGCTTGCTTGCAACACATGTTTTCTTTTACTTTGTTGCAGGAGTCCTGCATTGGCAGTTCGCCCTCTTGCAAGCTGCGATTGCATGCTTTGGCGTATGCTTGTTCCGCTACATGTTCAGGAACGCTTTTGTTTCTTTGGTTGCAACGGGGCATCTCGAAGCCATGAAGAAGCGTACTATGATTATTGGCGCGGGCAATGCGACTAAGCTTTTGCTCGACGAAATCAAGTTCAGCTCGAAGGATGCCGCAAACGGCGTTGAAACGTCTCCGGCCGCTCAAATTAATCCGGTTTGTCTTATCGACGATGACCGCTATAAAATCGGAAAGCCTTTTGAAGGCGTTCTTGTCGCTGGTGGCACGAGCGATATTCCTAAAATTGCAAAGCTCGAAAAGATTGAACAGATTCTTTTTGCAATCCCGAGCTGCCCGCCGAAGGATCGCCAAGCTATTTTGGACCACTGCGGAAAGACTGGACTTCCTGTCAAGGTCTTGCCTTTTGTCGGTTCCCTCTTGGATACTTCCAACGTCGGAAATGGAACGACGAGCTTTGTTACGCAACTTCGCGATATCAAGGTCGAAGACTTGCTTGGCCGCGATCCCATCAAGTTCGATAACAAGGACATTCGAGCCTATATTGAGAACAAAGTTTGTATGGTGACCGGCGGTGGTGGTAGTATCGGCAGTGAACTTGTCCGTCAGATTGCAAAGTACAATCCTAAGCAAATTATCATTGTCGATATTTACGAAAACAATGCTTACGATATCCAGCAAGAACTTGTGATGGAATACGGTAAATCGTTGAATCTTGTGACGCTGATTGCAAGTGTTCGCGACTACTTCCGTATGAATAAAATTTTCAAGAAGTACAGACCGGAAGTCATTTTCCATGCGGCTGCGCACAAGCATGTCCCATTGATGGAAAATAACCCGATGGAAGCTATCAAGAATAACGTCATTGGCACGTTCAATGTAGCGACTCTTGCCATGTTCCATAATGTCAAGAAGTTTGTGATGATCAGTACCGACAAGGCTGTAAACCCGACTAACGTCATGGGTGCGTCCAAACGATGCTGCGAAATGATTGTGCGTTTCATGTCTATGCAGAAAGACAGCAAGACGGAATTTGTTGTGACTCGCTTTGGTAACGTCCTTGGCAGCAATGGCAGCGTTATTCCGTTGTTCAAACGCCAAATTGAACAAGGTAAGCCGGTTACTGTTACGCATCCTGACATTATCCGTTACTTCATGACGATTCCTGAAGCGGTAAGCCTCGTGCTCGAAGCGGCTAGTATCGCTCACGGTGGCGAAATCTTTGTCCTTGACATGGGCCAGCCGGTCAAGATTGTAACGCTTGCTGAAAACCTTATCCGTATGTATGGAAAGGTGCCTTACAAGGATGTTCAAATCAAGTTTACAGGCCTTCGTCCGGGTGAAAAGATTAAAGAAGAGCTCCTAATGAACGAAGAGGGCTTGCAAAAGACTAAGAACAAACTTATATTTATAGGAAAGCAAATCGACATCGACACTTCCAAATTCATTAACGATTTGTGGAAATTGAAAAGTGCCGCTTCTGAAAACGATGACGAGGTCGCAATCCGTACTCTGCACGAAATTGTTCCCACGTTCATAACGCCAGACGAATTTAACAACCCTATTCTGAAGCAAAATGCTTCGAAGAATAGCGAGGAAAAAAGTAGTGATGGAGTACAAAAAGAACTTTATAATAACCAGACAATCTCCAAGGAGGGATGATACATGAAAAAAGTCATTTCATTGGCTTTATTAGGTACAACTCTGGCCTTCGCACAGGCTGGAATGATGGGCGGCTCTGAGGGTTTGCATCAGATTAATGCAAATACTCTTGGTCAGTGGCAAGTTAATCTTGGTACCGGTGGTAATATCGCTATCGGTTCTTGGGCCTTGTCTCGTGGCGGCGTCTATGATGCAAAAATTGGCAGAAAGGGTGAATACAAGAGATATTCCTTCAATGATGCCATTTATTCGCAGGCTGGTAATTTCTTTGTCAGCGTAGGCGTTCTTGACTTCATCGATGTTGGTGCTTCTTTGCCGGTCTTCTACGACCATGCAACGACTAAGGACGATAAGGGTCCTAGCGGTCAGGGCAACATGTGGGGCACAAGCCGTGGCGACTTGGATCTCTTTGCTAAGGTTGGTCTTCCGTTCGCTTCTGACAGCACGGGATTCTTCAAGACCGCTCTTATGCTCGACCTTTATATCCCGACGGGTGAACAGTGTGCCGGTGTGCGTCCTCGCCATCCGTGGTACTTGAACAGCGATGAAAAAGAATTTACTCATCCGTACACCGCTGACGACTGGGTCTTTGGTGCAGGTCTTGCATTCTCGTTCGACTTCAACAAGCTTGGCGCTCCGATTACTTGGAACCTCGCTGCAAGCTACGTCTATCCGATCAATACGAAGCAGACCCAGACGCTCGTCTATAGCACGGGTGTTAACTGGCAAGCACTTCCGTGGATGACTCCGTTCCTCGAATTCTCTGCTGAAATGCGTCTCACGAGCAAGGGCATCTACAAGTTCGACCCGTCTGTCGATCCGATGCTCATCACTCCGGGTTTCCGCTTCCATCTCCCGTACAATGTTGAATTTGCAATCGGTCTCGAAGTGGCTACTCGCCTCATCGCCGAAGGATTCGACCATGGTGCAGATGTCAAGGGTGGCAGAGACTTCCCGATCTACTATCAGGGTGAAAACAATGTTTATGCCAAGTATGGCTATGCTGGCACTCCGCTCCTCTCTGGTGCAGCTCTCTTGAGCATCGCTCTCGATGCTAAGAGCAAGCCGAAGGATTCCGATGGCGACGGCGTTGCTGATGCTGACGACAAGTGCGCTCACACTCCGGCTGGCGCAACTGTTAACGAAGAAGGCTGCCCGCTCGAAGAACTTGAAAGAATGGCTCGCGAAAAGGCAATCAGAGATTCTCTTGCCCTCGTTGATACCGACAAGGACGGCATTGTTGACTTGAACGACCGCTGCCCGAACACTCCGGCTGGCATTGCTGTTGACTCTCTCGGCTGCATGCTCGACTTCGACAAGGATGGTGTTGGCGACGCTCAGGACAAGTGCCCGAATACTCCGGTGGGTATCACTGTTGACATCAATGGTTGCCCGCTTGACTACGACAAGGACGGCGTGCCTGACTTCCTCGACAAGTGCCCGAATACTCCGGCTGGTGTTGAAGTTGACTCTATTGGTTGCGTGCTCGACACTGACCGTGACGGCATTGCAGACTTCAAGGACAAGTGCCCGGGTACTCCGCAGGGCCACGCTGTTGACTCTCTTGGCTGCTTGCCGGACTTCGACCGCGACGGCGTTGCTGATATCTTCGACAAGTGCCCGAATACTCTCCCGGGTGTTCGCGTTGACGAAAAGGGTTGCCCGCTCAACAAGAAGGAAGACCTTGATCAGCTCAAGAAGGGCATCAAGTTCAGAACTGGTTCTGCTAAGCTCACGAAGAGCAGCTACAGCACCCTCGACGACATCGCAGCTCTCATGAACAGAATCGTTGAAGCTAACCTTGAAGTTCAGGGTCATACCGACAACAAGGGCTCTGACGTGAAGAACCAGAAGCTCTCTGAACGTCGTGCTGAAGCTGTTGTCAAGTACCTGTCTAAGCGCGGTGTTGACAAGGCTCGTCTCCGTGCAGTTGGCTTCGGAATGACTCAGCCGATCGCTGACAATGACGATGCTGATGGACGTGCCCAGAACCGTCGCGTTGAACTCGTTCCGTTCTATAATAAGTAAAGACCTAATTACAAATGGTTTTTGATTATTACCCTGATGGACGAAAGTTGATAGATTCATCTATCACTTCGTTCTAGGGGTAATAATTTTTTTTGTAACATTAAAAACAAAAATCCTTAACAAAACCCAATATTTATACTAAATTTGTCTCGAAATGAATTTTCCGTTGGATGGAGATTATGACTCGTTTTGAAAAGAAAGTATGGCTTAGTAGTCCTACAATGCATGGCGATGAACTTAAGTACATGACCGAGGCATACGAAACCAACTGGATGAGTACTGTAGGCAAGAATATTAACGAAGTAGAACGTATTGTTGCCGAAAAGATTGGATGCAAATATGCCGTAGCGTTAAGTGCGGGGACAGCATCGCTCCATCTTTGTACAAAACTTGCTGGTGAAGCTCTTTACGGTATGACTAAAGCAGGCGAAGGTGCCTTGCGTGGACACAAGGTCTTTTGCAGCGATATGACATTTGACGCTACCGTAAATCCAATTGCTTACGAAAATGGCGAAGCCGTATTTATTGATACGGAGCGCGATACTTGGAATATGGATCCAGTCGCGTTGGAAAAAGCCTTTGAAATTTATCCTGAAGTTCGTCTTGTGGTGGTGGCTCATTTGTATGGCACGCCGGGTAAGGTCGATGAACTTCGTAGCATTTGCAAAAAACATAACGCCCTCATGATCGAGGACGCTGCCGAAAGTTTTGGGGCTACATACAAAGGTATGCAGACAGGTTTGTTCGGCGATTACAGTGCCATCAGTTTTAATGGCAACAAGATTATTACCGGTTCGAGTGGCGGCATGTTCCTTACTAACAGCAAGGACGATGCTGATAAAGTCAGAAAGTGGAGTACGCAATCTCGCGAAGCCGCTTCCTGGTACCAGCACGAAGAACTCGGTTACAACTACCGCATGAGCAATGTCATTGCGGGTGTTGTTCGCGGACAATTGCCTTATCTCGAAGAGCATATCGCTCAGAAGAAGGCTATTTATGAACGTTACCGCGAAGGACTCCGTGGACTCCCGGTCCAGATGAACCCGTTTGACGAAAAGAACAGCAAGCCGAACTATTGGTTGAGCTGCCTTATCGTTGACAAGGACGCTATGTGCAAGCAAGTTCGTGGCGAGACTGATTGCATGTATGCCCACGAAAAAGGAAAAAGCTGCCCGACGGAAATCCTTGAAAAAATTGCAGAAATGAATGCTGAAGGACGTCCGATTTGGAAGCCCATGCATATGCAGCCTATTTACCGTATGAATCCTTTTATTACCGCTCAGGGGAATGGCCGTGCTCGCACGAATGCTTATATCGCTGGTGGTTGCGAGGATGTCGGTGCGGATATCTTTGAACGCGGGCTTTGCTTGCCTAGCGACAACAAGATGACTCCGGAACAACAGGATGCGATCATTCAAACTATTCGTGACTGCTTTACCTAATAAGGAATCACTATGTCTGAACAAGAAGAAAAAAAAGTCATAAGTCAGGCTGTTATCCAGCAGCCTCAGAACGCCGACACGATTACGTTGCTCGAAGCGCTCCTGATTCTTTGGAGTAAGAAATTTACTTTATTCTTATTCCTTATTGCAGGTGCGTTTGTCGGTTTTGTCATCTCTAACTGGCTTCGTCCGCAGTACTCGAGCGACATTTTGCTGCAGATTGATGTCAAGGGTGGTAAATCTGGTAAGGCTATCGGCGATATGGGTGCCCTCCTTGACGTGGCTAGCCCTGCTGATGCTGAAATCGAGCTTATCAAGAGCCGCATGGTGCTGAGCTATGTGGTCGATGCGGAGCGTATGTGCTTTAACGCGACTCCGGTTGGCGCTAAAGACCGCTTCTTGCACCATGAAGGACGCATGGACTTGGATTCCCTCCGTATTCCTTTTACGGAACGTCCGGAAAAGTGGAGAGCTAGGGCTGTGTCTGAGGATTCTTTCGAGGTTCTCACCGCCGATGATAAGGTGCTCTTGACGGGTAAAGTGGGCGAAATGTGCAGCGCTGCTTATGCGGGCGATACTTTGAATATCCGCGTGGCAAGAATGCTTGCTTTGCCGGGACAGATGTTCGTTCTTTCTCAGACTAGTGAACTTGGCGCTATCGCTGCTTTGAAGGCTGGTCTTAAGATTGGTGAAAAGGGCAAGCAGACGGGCATTATTGAAGCTAGCTACAGCCATCGTTACCCGGACAGGGCTGCTTCTATTTTGAATACGATTGCAAAGACTTATTTGCGTCAAAACGTCGAAATGAGAAGTGCCGAAGCCGAAAAGACTCTCGAATTCTTGGAAAAGCAGTTGCCGGGCGTCAAGGCTAAGCTGGACAGCGCTGAAAAGGTCTTGGCAGACTACCGCTATAGCATCGGTTCTGTGGACATGACTGGTGAGACTCAGGCTCATTTGCAGAAAGAATCTCAGTTGCAGAACCAGTTGTTGCAGTTGGAACAGCAGCGTCAGCAGGCAACGCGTTTGTTCAAGGAAGAACATCCCAATGTCCAGACTATTATCAAGCAGCAGAACCAGCTGAAAGCAGAACTTGCAAAGTTGAAGAAGAATGCTGAAAAGATGCCTTTGACTCAGCAAGAAGTGATGCGCTTGAAGGAAGACGCTTCTGTCAATAATGAAATTTATACTGAAATGTTGAACAAGGTTCAGCAGCTCCGCGTGGTTCGTGCTGGCGAAGTCGGTAACGTACGTATTGTTGACTTTGCTCGCGTGAATGCTTTGCCGAGCAAGCCGAAAAAGATGAATATCATCATTTGCTCTATCGCCGCTTCGTTCATGATTGGCGTGCTTCTGATATTCCTCTTGCGCATGTTGCGTAACGGTGTCCGCAGTGTGACCGAAATTGAACGTGAAACGAATACTAGCGTTCTTGCTCGCATTCCTGAACACGAAAACAAGATTCATGGAAAGAGCAAAAAGATTTTTGTCCAAGATAATCCGAATGACGCTGTTAGCGAATCGATCCGTTCTGTTCTTACTGCAATCGACTTCTCGTTCAATACGAACAAAGATCACCAGATTGTTCTTATTGCGGGTCTTATTCCGGGTGCTGGTAAGAGCTTTGTGTCGATTAACCTTGCTGCAACAGTTGCATCCGTCGGGAAGAAAGTTCTCTATATCGATGGTGACATGCGTAAAGCTACTTGCCGTTATACGGATGTCGGTCTTGCAGATGTGCTTATGGGCAGAATGACTTTCGATGAAGCTGTATATAGGAATTCGGAAATCGGCTTTGACATCTTGGAATCTGGAAAGTTCAAGATGGCTGCATTCGAGCTTTTGCGTGGCGACATGTTCAAGAATCTTCTTGAAGAATTGCGTCCGCGTTATGACAAGATCATCATCGATACTCCGCCGACGAGCCTTGTTGCCGATACTTACATGATTGCTCCGTTGGTCGATATCAACCTTATCGTGTTGCATTACGGTCACCACTCCATGGAAGCCATTCAGGAATCCTTGCAGAATTTGAACCGCTATAGCGACAAGCCGAAGGCATTCGTTTTGAACCACTGTGAACATAGATCCGGTTACGGTTATGGCTACGGCTATGGTTATGGTCACTATGGTCATTATGGATATTACGGCAAATCCAAGAAAGACAAGAAAAAAAAGTAGCTTGTCCTTCCTGAGGGGAGCTGAAACAACTTGAAAAAGAATTCCCTGTGCTTTTTTTCGGCACAGGGATTTTTTATTATTAATGCGTAGTTGACAAAAATTCCATAAGTTTACAAGCATTTCGTGTCCGTTTTGCCGCAAAATAATGGATTTTTTGGGTATGATGCGGAATCGTCAAGTTCCTCCTGAGTGAAGTGTAATTTTTAAACGGGGTTGATTGTGAAGAGTAAACTGATTTGGATGGTCGTTGCAAGTTTCGCTTGCGGTGCAGCTCATGCTCAGACGAAAGTTGTCGTGGATCCTGGCAAAAAGTACCAGCTTTTTGAAGGCTGGGGTACAAGCCTTTGCTGGTGGGCGGAGCTTGTCGGTGCGTGGAGCGAATCGAATTATTCGAAGCTTTTGGACGTGATTGCAGACCCCGATTCGGGGCTTGGCTACAATATTTTCCGTTACAACATTGGCGGTGGCGATCAGCCGGGGCATAACCATTTGACTAAGGGCGATGGCGGCGCTGCTGTTCCCGGCTACAAGCCGACTGAAAAAGGCGATTACGATTGGACTGCGGATCCGCACCAGCGAAATGTGCTGTTCGGGCTTGCGAAAAGGGTGAAATCTCCGATTTTTGAGGCGTTTTCTAACTCGCCGCCGTGGTGGATGACGAATAGCGGTTGCGTGTCCGGTGGCGTGAATGGAGCCGACAACCTCAAGTCCGATTATTTTGATGATTTTGCGGATTATCTTTCTGAAGTTGCGAAGCATTTTAAGCAGGAATGGGGAATCACGTTTCGCACGATTGAGCCGTTCAATGAACCGAGTGCGGGCTGGTGGAAAGCGAATGGCGATCAGGAAGGTTGCGGTTTTAAGAACAAACAGTCCGAAATGATTGTCGAGCTAGGCAAGGCTCTCAAGAAAAAGGGGCTTTTCCCAGAAACTTCGGTGAGTGCGGCAGACGAATCTAACATAGGCGATGCGTTGGCTCGTTTCAACAGCTATAGTGCTGAAGCCCGTTCTTACATGTTCCAAGTGAATACGCACAGCTATTCGGGCTATGATTCTCGCGGTAAGCTTTATAACGCCGCGTTTGCCGCCGATAAACGTGTTTGGCAATCTGAATCAGGACCGCTCCACCGCAGTGGCGATTTGGACATCACGCTTTGGATGGCGGATGTTATTTTGCACGACCTCCGCGACATGAAGGCGAACGCTTGGGTCGATTGGCAGCTTTCTGACCCTGCTGAAAATTGGCGGACGATTATAGCAGACCATAAAAAACAGACTTTCTCTTACGCACCGCGTTTTTACATGCATGCTGCATTCAGCCGGTTCATTCGTCCGGGATCACGTATAATTGATAGCGACAACAGCAATACGCTTGCAGCCGTTCGTGAGGACAGTTCGCTTGTTCTCGTTGTTTTGAACACGGGTTCTAGCGACGCGAAATACACGTTTGACTTAAGCAAGTTCGAGTCCATCGGGAAAAAGGTAAAAGTTCATCGCTTTACGCTCCCTGCAGCCCTCAAGGCGGATTCGGACATTGATGTTTCTGGCAATTCTTTTGCTGTGACGGCGAAGGCCCAGTCCATCGTGACGATGGTGATTGAAAATGCGAAGGGCGGTGCTTGTATAGCGAGCGAAATCATTCCTTATGTCAAAATTCATAATGGCAGTTGGAACGAGGCGACCGAAGTCAAGGTCAATCCTGGCGATTCGCTTGTGATAGGTCCGCATCCTTGGGAGGGGGGGCGCTGGACGTGGAAAGGTCCGAACGACTTCTATTATCTTGGTCGTGAAGTGCGTTTCAAGGATATGCAATGGCAAAGCAGTGGAGTTTATACGGGGACGTACGTCAATTCTTATGGGTGCGAGAGTTCTGTTGAGATTAAGGTTATTGTCGATGATCCTGCTCATCCTTATGTGGAGCCTGAAAAGCCGGATTCGAACAAGACTGTGCTTAATCCGCAAATCTCTTTAGGCAAAGTCTTTGTGATAAAGAATAGGGGAGACTTGATAATTTCGGTTCCGCGCCAGTCTGTGCAGCTTTCGATTTATGACATGCAGGGCGAACTCCTGATGCGTAGGCAAGTTTATGGGGGTGCGATGATTCCTGTCGAGCATTTGGGGCAGAAGCCTTATGTCGTGAAAATTACTGCGGCTGGCAAAAACGTTTATCAGAAAATTTTTAGATAAATGCTTAGATTCCCGCCTTCGCGGGAATGACGAAAAAAAAATCCGCGAGGGTGACGAGAGCTTATAAAACGGAAAAGCTCCGATTTCTCGGAGCTTGCTTCAATGAGTACAATGTATTTTCCCTGCGATTTTTCTGCATTTCGCAATTTCTTTTGAAGTGAGCTCTTTGATTTTGCACGTGCCGCCCTTTTGAACCGTCCCTACAATTTTGAATCCGCTCCAGCATAGGACTTCTTTGATGGCACGAACTGTTCCTGCGGATTGCTTGAATATGATGTTGAATGGCCATGGCGTTGTGCATGTCGTAACGATGAGAGCTTTTTTCCCTTTTTGCAGTGGCTGTGGATATCCGCTTTCTTTGTGATCCATCAAACCGTAAACCCACCTGTCGAACAACATTTTGAGTTGCCCTGTCATGTTTCCCCAATAGCATGGCGAGCCGACGATTATGCCGTCGCACTCTTGGACTAAACGTAAAACACGCTTTGCGTCATCTTCTGGCTGAATGCATTCATGGTCGCTGCGGCACTTCATGCAACCAATGCAAGGAGCAAATTGCAGTTTGCATACGTCAATGTAATGTAACTGGGCGCCAAGTGCTAGCAACTCGTTACGCATGATGTCTAACATTTGGCTGATGTTGCTGTTTTTTCGAGGGCTTGCATTCAAGATGACATACTTTTTCATGGTGTCTCCAAATTCTTTTCATTTATTAAACACCTGAAGATGCAGAAAATGTTACCCCTCTAAAATTTTTTTATATCTTCAGCCCGGCTTGTACGAACCATTTCTTTTCTAAATCGCGGTTGAAGTTTTTCTCGAATCGAAATCCGCCATCTGCAAAAAATCCCATGATATCATCTGAATCGATTTGGAGGCGGATGCCTATATCGTCTTGGAATGTGAAACTTTCCTTATGCCAACCTTTGGTAATGATTTCGGTTACAAAACGATGCTTGTTTATAAAGCCAAAATAACTGTTGGGCACTACTGGGAAATAGAGCGAACCATGCAATAAAAATCCAATCACCCTCATAATGCGCAAGTATTGACCTATCAAATCGAGACCACACCTATCGGAGCAGGCCCCTTTTGTTATAGCTGCAAAAGGGAGTGCAAGGATTAAACTAGGTAATTGGATTAAGGATTCGTCTGAGACCGTTTGAAAACGATCTGTGGGAGCTATTTGGAAATGGAGAAAATCTACCCCTATTTCCATATCATAGCTGTTAAAAGGCTTGAAAAACGTTCCTATACTCAAATTGCCGACAGGAGTAGTCCCCGTCAATGTTTGAGAATAACCGCCTGATATATAAAACGCGTTATCGCAAAATGCAGACGTCGTCAAAAAAAGCAAGGCTATAATAAAAAATTTTCTCATATAAAATTTCAAAATTGTAATTTAAAAATAATATACAAATTTGCTCGCAATAAAATTTCAGAAATTTAGCGAAAATCGCAAATTGAGTATATATTACTTAAAAAGCCTCCGAATTGAAGGCTATTGCATTTGGGGAGAATCTAGAAACTTTGATAAATTTCAAAACGCCAGAACTTTCGGATATGTTTGCTGCAATGCGTGCAGTCGCCGATTCGGGATACATCGGTAGCGATGCCGGTTTTGCGAACATTTACCTTTTACGCAATAAATACAACACCTTGTTGGCCTTGCAAGACGGATTTCTTTTCCGTTATTATAACGGGCAGGGGAGCCGTCGAGGTTATGCATTCCCGCTAGGGGCGGATGATCCGCGAAATGCTTTAGATTTGATTCTCAAAGACTCACAAGAGTCTGGCCGGCCATTGGAATTTTGCCTTGTTGACGAACCGAGAGCCCCGATTCTTGCTGAATATTTTAGTGCATTGGAAACTTCGCCAATTCTGCATTATGAGGACAATCGCGGCGATAGCGATTACATCTATTCTGCTGAAAGTCTCGCTAGCCTTTCGGGAAATAATTACCGCAAAAAACGCAATCATATTTCGAAATTCAGCCGAACTTACGCCCATTTTGAGTTGCGAGCAATCACTCGCGAAAATGCTGCCGAAGCGTTAGAAATTGAAAAATCTTGGCTGAAGAGCGGAATGGCGGGGGAGATGCGTAAAAAAACGTGCGAGTGCGAACAAATGGCGTGGGCGGAATACTCTGAAGATGAAAAATCGCGTGTGGCCGAATTTTGTGCCATTCAGGAAGCATTGGAAAATTTCGAAGAACTTGGTATGAAAGGCGGCTTGCTTTATGTTGAAGAAAAACCGATCGGTATGACGCTAGCCTCTGAAATTTCGCCCGGCGTGTGGGACATCCATTTTGAAAAAGTTATCGGCGAATATGCTGTCAATGGAGGTTATGCGGTCATCAACAAGATGTTTGCCGAAACGCTTGCGGAAGCACGACTCGTCAATCGCGAAGAGGACATCAACATCGAAGGACTCCGCAAAGCAAAACTTTCGTACTACCCGCTAATAATCTTGGACAAATGCCATGTGACTGTATCTTCTTTGGATTGGCGAACCTTGAATAAGGATTTGCGCAATGCTCTCTAAAATTTTGTCTAAAAGCTCTTGTGCTGCATGCAAGTTCTGCTGTTCGTTCCGAAGGCAGAGCCTTTGGGAAACACCGCTTTTCTCGCCTGAAGTTGCTGAAAAACTGGGCCGCGAGAACGAATACGGCGTAGTGGGTGAGTTTACCTCTGTTTATTGCAAAACTCGGGATGCCTGCGGTATTCGAAATGCTAAAGAAGTTCGAAATGCACGCGAAATACAAAATGCGTTCCGCTTGGTTCTTGAAAACAACTATCGAACCGACGACCCCGAAGAAGAAGTGCCATGTACGTTCTTGGATCCGCAAAAAGGCTGTATTTTGAAAGGCGAGGACAAACCTTTTGACTGTAGCATTTGGCCGCTTCGCATCATGAACAAAAACGGAAAACTCGTTATTGCGCTTACGCCAACGTGTTCTGCCATCGGTGCTGAGCCTAGCGAAGCACTTGTGGAATTAGTGCAGAGCGGTCTCGGCGAAAAGATTTTCGAGTATGCTAAAATGTACCCGTACATTGTCAAGGAATATAAGGAAGGATTTCCGATTATTCTTTAACGAAATAATATAAAGCAAAAAAATCCCGGGCATCGCTGTCCGGGAGCTTATATTTCTTTTAGCAAGTACGATTTGACGGTATCGTCAAGACTTAACCGGATCCTTCGACTTCGGGCTGACGCCCTTCGCTCAGGATGACAAGAAAATCAAGATAACTAGTTTCGTTATTCTTCCTTCTCTCGTCTTTCGTCTGTAGCGAAGCCGAAGGCGAAGCGTTCTTTCGTCTTACTTGAACAGATTCTTCATCTTCTCGAGGAAGCTTTCTTCTTGAGCTGTTTCCTTGTCATGACGGAGATCAGCAAGCTTCTGGTAGAGCTCCTTCTCTTCGCGAGAAAGGTCCTTCGGAATGTCGACGCCAATCTGCACAAAGAGACTTCCGCGGTCGCCTTGTTTCTTGAGCGGCCACAGGCCTTGATCGCGCAGGCGCAAAATGCTACCGGCTTGAGTTCCGGCTGCAATCTTGATTTGGATTTCGTCGCCGCTGATGGTCGGGATGCGCTGTGTACCGCCAAGCACCAGCTTGTGTACCGGCACCTTGACTTCGCAATGCAAGTCATCGCCTTCGCGGCTGAAGAAATCGTCCGGCTTTTCGGCAATCACGACGAGCAAGTCGCCGCAAGCGCCACCGCGCGGACCGCAGTTGCCTTCGCCACGGAGGTTCAGGTACTGGCCTTCGCTCACGCCTGCCGGAATCTTGATGGAAATTTCTTCGCTTTCCTGGATGCGGCCTTCGCCATGGCAATGAGAGCACGGATTTGCAATCACTTCGCCAGTGCCACCGCATGTGGGGCAGACGCTTTCGGAAACCATCTGGAAGAATCCGCCGGACACGCGACGCACGCGACCTGTGCCATGACAGGTTTCGCAAGTCTTGACGTTCGTGCCGCCCTTGCCGTTACATTCCGTACACGGAGTATAACGTTTGAGGCGAACCTTCTTGGTACAACCTTCGAAAATTTCCTTGTAGCTGAGCGCCACCTTGATCTGCAAGTCGTTACCAC
>CAMZGI010000030.1 GCA_947306305.1 uncultured Fibrobacter sp. | reverse complement strand
ATACTCTAAATATAATCAAATTTCGCAAAATGCGTAACGCAAAATGCGAAATTTTATACCACAACCACTTCGATGTTATTTGCGGGGAGCGTTGTTTTATCATAGAAGAAATGGATTGCAAAGGAGAGTTCGTCCGTTTGTTCATCGGAGTTGGGTCTATAAAACACCTTAAAGGATATCGGATAAAGCCACGGACTGACAGCCATATTCACATATTCATCTACAAGCATTCTGGGAACAGGAGCGTTCTTTTTCTTGCGATAAACATCGCCATTGGCATAAGTCTTGCGGTATTTCCAGCCGTTTATTTCAGGGAGCGGTTCCTTATATTGCATTTTTGCAACGCCATCAATAGGGTTGTACAATAAGAACAACTGAACCATATACGGAGTATTCGCTTTCAAATCTACATGTGGAGAGCCGTGAGTCCAAATTTCTTTCAAACCCATCAATTTTTTGCCGTTTTCGTCAACGGTAATTTTTTCAATCGAATAAACGGACTTCACATTAGCCAAATTTTGCGTATTCACATCTAGCGGGAATGCGATGGGGAAATAGCCCTGTGTCAAGAATTCGCAATTAAACACAATGTCATCAACGGTCAGCCCATGTTTCATTTTAACAGCATGGAATTCACCGTTTTCGTCTTTGAAAATATTAACCGTAGAAGGTTCATAAACGTAAGGACTCTTTTGGATGACGCGGGAACGAGGCGAAAGTCCGCAAATAGACACGCCGTCACATTCGCCCTGATAACCGGCCCCAATACTTCTAGGCGCTTCGATTCCCTTTGTCGCTGTGACTTTTGTTTCACGACCATAAATCTTAATCTTCCCGACAGAGTGGTAATAAACGCCACCGATGCCGGCCGCACTTCCATGCCCCGATGCGGAGACAACGCCGCCACAGATTGTAATGTTGCCAATAGAATAACCTTGTCCGCAACCAATACCGGCACTATCAATGCCACCCACAGCAGTTATAGTTCCGCCACAGATAACGATATTTCCGCCATCGCCAACAACATCGGCACCGCTACCCCCTATAGCAGCAGCGCGTGCCCCACCATGAGCAATCAGCGAGCCATCGCCCTTGATTGTAAGGGTTGTGCCTTTAGGCCCCACACGAATGCCTGCGTATTCACTTTTCCCAGTCACAGTATTTTCGCCTTGCAAGACAATGGTGCAATCACCCAAACAAGTAATCGCATTCCACCCTCTCGAAGAAAATCCCTCGCCGGCCGCTTTACCTGTAACGTGGATATTGTTAAGAGTTACCGTGGCACCATTCGCAATGGACAACTCGTAATCTTCGTTCAAAGTTCCCGTCAGCACCGCTCCATCGGCAGCAACAAAATTTCTTTTTAATTTGGACACATCGCCATCGAACCATTGAGCGTAAAGTGTTACAACAGCACCATTTTCAGCGAAATACGTTAATAGACTTTGTTCGTTAAACATCAATCCAGAGCCGTCTTTTTTAGTGTTCCATCCCGCAAAGAAAAGATGCTTATGTTTAAATCCATTTGGAACAAGTTTCACAGCACCAGGGATGACGCGTTGATTTTCCATCGAGCCTTCGGCTTCGTCATTATTCGCTTCAAATTGAACCGTATAAGTTTTGCCTTCATAGACAAATTCTTTCGATTCCAAAGCACCCACTTCAAAGCCGTTAATTTTCACACATCCACAAGAGCCGTGACGACCAGACCCAATACTGCATGATGCATTTGAAAAATGCGGACCTGTTTTTGCAACAAGTTTCTTCACGCCATCGGTAATCGTAATGTTGCCGACAGAACGTGCAAAGCTACTTCCAATTCCCGCACCATCTTGAGTGCTTATCGCCTCAATGGAGCCGCCACAAAGGAGAATATCTCCACCAGATCCAGCTTCATCGCCTCCAATACCGGCTCCAGAACCTTCTCCCTGAGCAATTAGCGCACCCGTTCCCTTAATCGTAAGCGTAGTGCCTTTCGGTCCCACAGCAATACCAGCACGGTTATACCCACCTATAACTTTATTCAAACTACTATCGGCAAGAACAATAGTGCAATTGCCCAAGCAGTTTATTCCCGGCCAACTCGGTGGATACAAAGCATTTTCATCTTTGTCATCGTCATAACCGCGAATAGTTACGCCATTAAGCACAATCGTAGCTCCATCGGCAACCGAAATTTTGTATTTGCCAACAAGCGTTCCCGTCAATTCATCGCCATTTTGTGCAACATAATCTTGAGTTAAATTATCTAAAACAACTTTGCGAGTCTGTGCAGATTCTTGTTCGGGGCGTTCTTTAACCGGACCTTCATATATAAAGGGACTCATTTCGATACTTTTCTTTGCATATCCGACGATATCAACCTCTCGGCAAGCACCTAAATAGTGAGCGCCAATGCTAAATTTAGCAGACTCGCCCTTGATTGCAGTCACTTTCGCCGTTTTGCAAACTTTAATCGTTCCTATTGTAGAATCCTCTCCGCCACCAATGCCCGCGCAATTCTTTCCGCCTGTGGCAACAACAGTTCCCCCACGGATTTCAATTTTCTCAACAATGCCCTTAATACCGCAACCAATGCCTGCACCGCCATCACCACCAGTTGCAACGACATTACCACCGCAGATAAGAATTTCTTTAGCCTTGTCAAAACAACCGCTACCGATACCGGCACAAGTTTCACCGCCCTTTGCCGTAATCGAACCACCATTTATTCTGATACTCCCGCAAGTGTTCCCTCCAATTCCAACGCCTCGGGTACCACCATTTGCAGTGATCACACCGAAATTGACAACAAGTTCATCTAAATGGCTGACTCCGATGCCAGACCCATTTTCGCCCCCTTGAGCAAGCAACGAACCCGGTCCCGCAATCGTAAGCTTTAAACGAGCTGTAATACCGTCATAGCCCCATCCGCCAACAACGCGATTTTCATCTTTCAAGTAAATCGTGCATTTGCCCAAACAGGTAATCCCCGCCCATCCATTTTCGCCATCCAGCCCTGTAATGTTCACACCGTCAAGTGCAATTCTTGCATTACGTTCAATCGAGACCTTGTATTTGCCGACAAGCGTCCCCACCAACCGATCTTCGTCTTGTGCAACGTAGTCGCTCGTCAACTTGGACAAATCGACTTTGTGCATGAATGCAGTCGGGAAGAAAATTCGAACGATGAACTTGAATATGTAAATGATGATTTTAAACCAAGATGAAATTTTTGAAGGCATGGGCAATTTACTTTTTGGGTTTATAGGTCCAACTGCTTTTTTCAATGCTTTCTAATTGTCTGTCAACTTTGCAAAATTAACTGTGTTTTTTGAAGTTTCAGATAAAGACATCGCACTTTCTCCTTAGGACTTTATTGAATATAGTAACAAATTAGTAGAGAGTAGGAAGTGGTTAGTGATTAGTGATTGTTGGAGAAAAGGGCTCAGGATGACGATTTATTTTGCAAGGATCCTATCGGTCGTTGCACTCCCTCCAAGATGACAAGATAAAAACGCGAGGATGACGGAGGGAGAAACTTTATTTCTTTTCGCGGATGCGGGTGTAGAGGGATTCTGCTTTTTCGGTGTCGCCGGCGTTCGAATAAATGTGGCCAACGTTTTCGGCTCCGATGCGGCCTTGAGAATTGCCTGCAAGCCAAGCCTTCATGTAACATTCGAACGCTTCGTCGTAGCGTTTTTGGTTAAAGTAAATTTGCCCCAAATCGAGATTCAAATCCGCAATACCTTTCTTGTGGCGGAGTCCTTCTTCGAGCGTGAAGATGGCCATCCATGGGGATTCATTCTTGACGTACATCTGTGCGAGATAGCGGCGGGCAGAAACGTTCTCAGAATCCAGCATCACGCCATTTTCCATTTCGTTCAAAGCAAGCCGCGTAGAATCCATGTTGCGGTAGTAATAGGACAACGTAAAGTGAACGTCGGAGCCAGCAGTCGCTGTCATCTGAAGCGCATTCTTGAGCGTTTTCACGGCGTATTCGTAATCGCCGAGCTTTTCATAGACTTCGGCAAGTCCGTACCAAGCATCCATGCGATCCGGGTTCAACTGGAGAGCACGTTCAAAATGCTTTTGGGCAAGAGTCCAATCGCTCCCCTTCATGTAACATTCGGCTAGAGCAAAATGGATGTGGTCGGTTTCTGTACCAAGTTCAATCGCGCGATTGTAAGCTGCAATCGCATCACCCGGAGATTCGGCGAGATAATACAAATCGCCAAGGAGCATCCACGCTTTCACGAAATCGGGAAGCAGTTCGACAGTGCGCTTATAGGCCACCATAGCGACTTCTTTTTTGCCGAGCTGCACAAGAGCGTTGCCCAAATTGAACCATGCAAACGGCTCATAGCGACCGTCATCAATCGCCGCACGGTAATACTTCACCGACTCCTTGTAACGCCCTTGATCGTAAAGCTCATTCGCCTTGAAGAAGAAATCATCGGCAGCGAAACTCTTCAACGGTAACAGCAATAAGAAGCAGACCGCAAGAAGTATGCGTTTAGAGCAGGCAACTATTTTTTTTGATTCTAAAGCGTCGGCCAAGGATGGGGAGGGTGCAGGGAGGGGCCCGTGCGGCCTTCGCAACTCCGAGCTGGGGCCCCGCCCGCATTTGAGCAGAACCAACAGCGTTCTAAAAAAAGATCCAAATTTGTAATTAAAATTACTTAACAAACCGGAACTCCTTTGTAGCTTTCTGCGCTACTGGGAAGCCGCGTAACTCTGCTGGAGAGAACTTCCACTTGCGAATGGCTTTCAACGCTTCGACATCAAAGCCGTAACCTGCGGGGTCTTGCGTCAGCACTTGAGCTTGGGAAACATCGCCATTGACATCAATCACTATATAGACTTTCACGTAGCCCGACACGCCCATTTTCTTAGCACGGTCGGGGAACTTGGGCTGCACTTCGCGAAGCACTTGCGCTTGCACATCCACTTCGCCAGCCTCGTAAATGATATTTTCCATATTGCCAGCGTCAACAGCGACTCCATCGCCAGCGGCTCCACGAGCAAGCGACAAATCCATCTGGAAATTCTGGCTGCGAGAAACGCCTGTATGAGCCGAAATTTTGAATGGGTTCGGATTCACGACTGTGCGAATCACCTTCTGCTTGACTTCTTGCTTCTTTTCGCTCACCAAGACTTCGACTTCGGTCACGGTTTCTAAAGGCTTCTCTGTTTTGACTCCTTTGTCAAAAAACAACACATTGATGACCGGAATCGCAAGGAAGAACACCGCACCTACGACAAACGAGAGTACGAACGCCACCGGGAATCGGAGATATTTAGCACAAAAATCAAGCATAGGCTAGTGGTTAGTGGTTGGTGGTTAGTGATTAGGATAGCTATAGGAAACGTTCTTATGACATTCCTGTTTACTAATCACTAACCACTGTCTACTAAAATCATTCCTCCTTATTCGCGGAGATGGAGACTTTGCGGACTTTGGCGAGGTTGCATTCGTCGAGGATGTCAACGACTACGCCGTTGGGGGCATCGCGGTCGCTCACGATGATTACCGGGCGGTCAGGGGCTTCAGCCATCATCTGACGGAGCACGGTCTGGAGCGTCGAAAGATTCACCTGGGTTTCGTTGATGTGGATGGTCCCCTGTCGGGTCACGCCGATCAAAATGCTTTCCTTGGCGAGTTCCTTTGCAGAACTTGCCTTCGGCTTCGTCACATCCACGCCCGTTTCGCGGGTAAACGTAGAGGTCACGATAAAGAAGATCAAAAGGATGAACACCATGTCGAGCATCGGCGAAACGTCAATGCCGCCACCGCTTCTCGAACGTTTACGTATAAAACTCATTTAACCTCCTTGGCAAAGCAGCGTTCTTCGAACTTGAGTGCTTCGCCCCAGGCATAATCACCAATAGAATCTACTCGTCTTTCGAGGTAGTTGTAAACTAGCATCAGGGGGAACGCCACCAGCAAGCCCGCCTGCGTCGTCAGGAGAGCTTCGGAGATGCCGTCGGCGAGCAAAACCGGGTTTCCAAAACCGAATTTTTGAATCGTCTCGAACGTATGCACCATGCCGGACACCGTTCCCAAAAGTCCAAGGAGCGGAGCGATCGAGGCGCATGTCACAATCGTCTTGAGCGATTTCGCGAGGCTTACATCCAAACGATGACGCGTCGCCTTCATTGCATTACGCACAGCCACAGGGCCTTCTTCACGGTGCTGACGCACACATTCGGCTAACGCCAAGAAATACCCGAAACGACGCTTGCTGAGTTTTGCAAAAGCAGCCTCTTCGCCCTGTTCTTCTAAAATTTTGAAGAACGTCGAAGTCGAACGCCCCTTGAGCATCAAGTAATAGCCATAACGCTCAAACATCAAGAACCATCCAAGCCACCCGATGAGGAACAACGGGAGAAGCACCCAGCCGCCACGCAGGAGGATGCTCATGATAGCTTCGATGACGGAATATTCGTCCATTACGTTATTAATCCTTTTCCTTGATCCAAAGGGCGTTAAGGACTGCAAGTCCAGTCTTTTCCATGCGGGTGCGGACAGAATCGGAAATGTTCACGAGAAGCGTATGCAAAAGCTGCAAAGGAATAGCCACGATAAGGCCAGCTTCGGTCGTCACAAGGGCAATCGAGATACCGCCAGCCAAGAGCTTCGGATCGCTCGTGCCGTGCATCGTGATCACGTTAAAGAGCTCGATCATACCCATAACGGTACCCAAGAGACCGAGGAGCGGAGCCGTCGCCGCAAACACAGAAATCCAGCTGAGACCCATTTCGAGCTTTGGCACTTCGCCAGCGAACAACACTTCGAGGGACTTTTCGGCACTGGCGCGATCTTTGAAATTCTTGCCCAAAACAGCACGCAGCACCTTGCCCAATTCACCATGAGCCTTTGCGGAAGATTCCGTCGCAAGCTTCACGTCGCCTGCGGCAAGAGCCTTGTTTGCCACGCGGGCGCCACGGCCGCCAAAGCCGAGAATCAAGAGCCAAACAAAACGCACGAGGAAAATCAAAATACCGAGGATGAACAACGCCGCAATCGGGTACATCAAGATGCCGCCATTGTGGAAGAATTCAGCAAAGTCTTCTTTCCATGTGGTTTCTTGACGGTTCGCAAGTTCGCTCGAAAGTTCCGTGCTCAACAGCACATCGACCGGCACCATCACAAACGCAGAATCTTTGACGTTAGCAAAAGCCTTCGCCACGTTCTTACGCATTTCGGGAGAGAGATTTTCTTGCCAGCTATAGACACGCTTCTTTTCGCCCGACACCGGGAGCATCAAAGCCGACGGGTGGTATCCGTTCACGTCTGTGACGTTAGCCATCTGCATGGCATAAAGCCCGCCCAAACGCATGCGGTCGCCTTCGGCGACAGAGCTTCCAAAAATGAGTTCTGCTTTTTCGACGCGGCTTTCGCGAGTGAACTTCATTTCTTTCTTGGCGACTTCCAAAAGCCCGCTTGCAATGCGGAGCGGATTATCCCTGTAAAGGGACATTTCTTTTTTGAGCTTGTTCTGCGCTTCGACGCGTTCTGCCACCTTGAACGGCACGCCCTGTTCCTGGAACTTCGCGAGCATATCCAAGCGTTCCGGGCCAGCAGCTAGCGACAAATATTCGGCACGAGCCTTTTCGGCTTGGAGCTTGACTTGAGCCAAGTCTTCGCGAGCCACACGCACATCTTCGAGCAAGCGAGTGCGTTCGGACATCAGAGCATCGACGCGTTCCTTGCCAAGCTGGTACTTTTCGTTAAAGAGTTCACGTTCCTTGTTGAACGTCTCACGGTCCTTCCAACGAGCAGCAACAGCCATGTCGCGTTTGCGACGAGCTTCTTCGAGATCCGCCTTGGCGCTGTTGAGTTCAGCACGTTTCTTAACCGCATCAATTTCGGTGTTCTGAACCGCAGCAAAAGAAGCAGGAGCAAGCACAGCGAATGCGGCGATTAGCAAAGGCAAAAAGAAAAACGCCCTGGATCCTTCGTCCCTATGGTCCTCAGGATGACGGAAACAAACCATCTTTCGTCTCTCGTCTTTCGTCTCTCGTCTAAAAAACATTACCTAGCCTCCTTCGGGATAGAAACTGGAATCGTCACAAGCCTGGGAGCAGTTTTTCCTTCAGCGACCTTCATCACGTCCTTGAGGACGGTTCGCATCGCGAGGTCTTCAGAGACATTCTTCCATGCATAGCCGCCATCGTCTGTTCTCGTGAGGAAGAGCACGTCGTTGCCATCGTTACCAACGAAAACCGAGGCGACAGCACCGTAGCGCAAATACGTTCCAGCCACGTTGCGGGCATCCACCTGTAAAAATCCCTTCCAGACTTCGGTGGTGTAACCCAAACGAATGCGGTCATAAAAAACTTCCATCGTGCGGTTCAGAGCATCGTCCGTTTCGATCAAGCCCTTGTGCAGCATGCTTGCAATTTCTTGAATGCTCTTAACGGCTTCGTCCGTGCGGTACGGGAAATCAGCTTCGAAGAACGGCACGAGCGAATCAATCACAGTGGCAAGCGAATCGGCGTATTTTGCTTTTTTGCCCTCGAAGAACTTAATCGAGCCGTTCGTCTTGGAGCGGGCTGCCGCCAGCTTTTTGATTTCGGTATTGAGCGAATCGATTTCGGCTTTTAGCACCTTGTTCTGAGCCGAAAGGTTCTGCACCTTTTTACGCCCCACTTCGACAAAGTCGGCATGGCGTTTTTTCTCTGCATCGTGCATCGATTTTTCGCGAGCCGTTTCAGCCTCGACCGCCTTTATTTGGCGACGGACGCTTTCCACCGTTTCTTGAGCTTGGGCGAAAATACCCGTAAGCCCCAAACACAACAACATTTTAGGAAGGAATGAAAATTTCATGTGCCATAAGATACAAAGATATGAGTTGATAGAAAGAGAAAAAACACAAAATTCATGTAAAAAAAGGTTCTTTTTTTGCCATTCCGAACGAATGTAAAAGTTTCAGTGCTAATTTTTTACAGGACGGAGAGTCAGGAATGTCTAAAGCCCCAGCGTCATCCCAAACGAATATGAATTCGATGCATTTTTAGATTGAATTATCAGCTAAAATTTTAGCCATGTCGTCGGGGAATCGGCGGCTTTCGAACACGCGAGGTTCTCTCCAATAAGGCAACTGGAGTTCCACTTTGTAAGCATAGAGCATTTGGTTATGCGCACCAAGCACCTTGTAATCGTCGTCGGTCAAGGTGCCGCCCTGCGATAATTTGTCGTAGTAAATCCCGTCGCGGTAATACAAGCGGTCGCCCACAATCGGGAATCCCATCTCGGCGAGGTGGGCACGGATTTGGTGTTTTCGGCCGGTCATGAGTTCCGCTTCGACGAGCGAAAGCTCGGGAGCAATTTCAGGGCAATCGAGATGACGAACAAGCTTAAAGCGAGTCCAACATTCTTTGCCATCATCACGGTGGTGCATACGCAAACGAATAGGGTCTGCGGGGTCTTCACGCAATGGCATTTTGCAATCGACTTCGCCTTCGGGGAACTTGCCTCGCACGACCGCAAGGTAAAACTTGCGGAGCAAAATGCGGTCGAGATTTTTCTGGAAACGAGCCGCAGTTTCGCCATACCTTGCAAACAAGATAAGTCCGCCCGTGTCGCGGTCTAGTCGGTGCATCGGCGTAGCCGTCTCAGAATCAAATTCACGGCGGATAATCGCCGCAAACGTGTTGTAGAAAATCCGCCCCGTATGGTGCACAGGCACGCCAGCAGGCTTTGCGACTAGAATAAATTCATCGTCTTCAAAGACGGTTTCAAAATCGGTCGGGACTTCGGGTTCGCTGTAATTTTCAACGTGATACACGACTTTGTCGCCACGATGCGCAATTGTTTCGACATTTGCAACCGTGCCGTTAATCGTTACAAGACCGCGGGTCAGGCGGTCGATCCAATCTTCTCGGCTGTGGTACGTAAAGCGATCGCATAGCGAATCGAGCAGAAGCCTCCCTTCGTATTCTGGGCGAACCTCGCTTTCGAAGAACATGTCAGAAGGAGCCTTGCCCATTTTATTCCCTGTACAAGCCGTGTTTGATGATGTAGTTGTAAACAGAGGGTTCAAGCCCCTGTGGGCAAACGCTGCGATTAATCAGCAACGATCTGCGAATCGCGGTGCTCGAATAAACTCCGTTAAAGCCCTGCTCTGGGCCCAGCCAAAAAAGCGGCGCGTAGCCTTTTCGGTTATGTTGTTCTATATCCGGTTTCGGATATCCGTTGCGGGCAAACACAATCAGTTCGATATCGCGTAAAAGCAAATGACCATTGTAATTCGTGCCGTAAAAATTGAGCGGATCGCGCCAATGCGGAATGCCCTCGTACGTGTCGGCACCGGTAAGCAAGCGGAAGTTGATGTCGGGGAATTTTTCTTTGAGACTCATCAAAAAAACGTAGGAACCGCGATAATCGCCTTGTTCAATTTCCAAGTCCGAAAGCACCAAGCGCTTGTCGCCCAAAAAAGCAAGTTCGAGCATCGCAAAACGGTCTTCTGGACTAGCGTTCAGCTTTTTATCCCAGCGGTCTGGACTCGGCATAAACCAGACTTCGTCACAAAAGCCACGATCTAAACAAGTTCTTGCCACACGCATGTGGTCTTTATGAACAGGGTCAAATGCACCGCCAAGGACAGCTACATTTTTCTTTACGTCACTCACCAAAAGCCTCAACAAAAATCAAATAAATTAATACACAAAGACGACAAAGCCAAGATTAATTTGGACGCGCCCACCCGAAACTTTTTTATCGATAAACGGGTCGTAATGTTCACGCACCCAATGGTACCCGACATCAAGCGTCAAAAGCGTTCGCGTAAAAACTGCCCAGAACGTACCAAAGCCCGTACTCCATTCGTTCCACGAAACGTCGCCATTCTCGCTTAAGGCATTTGCTCTGGAATACGAGCCCATCACGTAAAACTCGCTCAAGATATGCACACCAACATCAATGCTAAAATCCGAGCTTTTAATTTTACTCGTTTTATCATTTTCGTCGGTCTCTTCGTAGCTCGAAAATCCATACCCGAGACGCAAGAAAGCAAGCCCCGGCATCCACGCGCCAATCGACGGCTTGATTTGGCAAATACCAACATCGTTACCATCCCCAACTCCAGTGCCAGAGCCGATTCCAAAAGAGCCGCCCACAAACAAAGGAAGCTGCATGTTCATAAAGCCAGCACCAGCAATCCCCTGCGAAGAAGATGCGCCAGTTGGAGAGCCCATCGGGAGTCCCTGCGCAAACGAAGAAGTCGCAGACAAAAGCGTCAAGGCTAACGCTATTACGATGGACTTCAAGAATTTCATTTTATTCATATTAAAGCACCAGAATCAAAGCGAAGGCCAAGCCAGTCACTGCATTTAAAAGGGAATCGTATTTCGAGATATAATAGCTCTTCTTTGAAAGCTTTCTATCGTGCAAAACTTGAACTAAAAGTTTATCAGAAACGACAAGCGTCATGACCAGCTTGACGACAATCAAGGCGACAAGCCAAATGGCGATCTCTGAAAAATAAGCCAACACCGCATAAACTACGGACAAGCAGCCTGACAAAAATACATTGGAGCGGCGCAAATCCGATTCAGACGCGGCGTTATCCCTAGCCAAGCCCAAGAACTCGTCAATTTTATCGTTCACGGTCTTGAAGCTAGCCACAAATTCCGATATGCTGTAGCCCATAAAAATGATAGATGCGATGAGCGCGCCTTTTAGAACATAATCATTCATTTCACTATTTTCCTGAATTCAAAATTCGCACATAACTTGCATAACGAGCCGCAGAGATTTTGCCCGACTCTACCGCTTCACGCACGGCACAACCCGGTTCTTTCAAATGCTTGCAGTTGCTAAAGCGACACGTAAAGCGGTCGTCTTCGAAAAAGCCGGGGAATATTTTAGCAAGCGTTTCTGGTTCCATGTCCATAAGCCCGATGCTACGGATGCCCGGAGTGTCAATCACATAACCGCCGCCAGGGAAATCGAACAAGCTCGAAGAAGTCGTCGTATGACGCCCCTTGCCATCGCGTTCGCGAACATCTCCCGTACGAAGTTCGGCATGCGGAACAAGCTCGTTGATGAGCGTCGATTTGCCGACACCGCTCATACCGCTAAACACAGACGATTTGCCAACCAATTCGCTACGCAATTCGTCCAAGCCGTCGCCACTTTTGACGCTCACGGGAATCACCTTATCGACGATTTTCATAAAGTCGCGGATGTCGCTCGAAAGGTCATCTTCGCCGTTCGGGAGCAAATCCATTTTAGTCAACACCAGCACAAACGGGAGGTCGTTCAAGTTCGCGGCAAGCAAAAAGCGGTCCATGAACCCGTAATTGAATTCGGGCTGGGTCACACTAGCCACAATGACAACTTGGTCGATGTTTGCCGCAAGGGTCTGCTGCTTGTAAAAGCTGTCACGCGGGCCGGGACGCTTGAGTTCGCTCTTTCGCGGGAGCACGCGGACAACGCAATACTTTTGCGAGCCCACTCCGTCGCCTTCATCGTCGCCGTCGTTCACGAGTCCAAGCAAGACGCGGTCGCCCACTGCGGGGAATTCGCCAAGCGTTTTGGACGTTGTTGCACGGTACATAGCAGTAACGACAGACGAGAGACGAGAGACGAAAGACGAGAGATTTGTGTCATCCTGAGCGGAGCTGTGCGTAGTCGAAGGATCCTGTACAGTTGACGAATTAGACGAGAGATTTGAGTTTTCTTTAGTCTCTCGTCTGTAGCCCGCGTCAGCGGGCGTTCTTTCGTCTAGTCTCACTTCGCAGGTGCGGCGGTGGACTTCGAGCACAAGGCCTTCAACGCAATTTTCTTCGCCAATATTTTCGACAGGATTCTTGATGCGTTTAATCTTCGCCTTTTTAAATTCGCGGCTAAAGCGCTCCTTCACAGGGCGTTCGTCAACGACTCCAGATTCCAATTCCCGCATCACGTCTATACGGCGACTTCTATGTTCGCGTCGCGACGTGCGGACACTCTTCAAAGGAGCTTCGTCAAAATTTTCATCGGAATCAAAATCGTTACTTCGCATTGCCTTTTAATTTAGAAACTTTTTCGTCCCCAATTTCTTTGGACTCTTCCAATTCATCTTCTGTCACAGGCCGCCCGCGGCGAATGGACTCCATCAAAAAGTGAATCGCCTTAAGCCTACCATTGCACTTCTCTATACAGTTGTCGTAAAAGCCCTTCGTCTTCCAATCCCCTTCGGGAATGTGCTCAGCGGCATACAGAAAATGCTCCACGCAAATAGAAAGCTGGTCGGCTTCCTTTCGCAAATCTTCCAAATTACTTTTAGTGAAAAAAGGCATGATGTAAAGATAGATATTAGACGAAAGACGAAAGACGAAAGACGAAAGAATTTTGTTTATATTTTAGCCATGATCCAGTCTATCATCAAAATGACACGTCCGGTCAATATCGCGATTGCTATCATCACGCTTGCCGTTGGCTATTTTTTATTGGGCGAACTTCCGAGTGTTGCAACGTTTATATTGCAGTCGTTAGCATTCGCGTTCGCCATTGGATTTGCAAACATCCAAAACGATATTTTAGATTTTGAAAGCGACAAGCTGAACCGCCCCGACCGTCCGCTCCCTAGCGGAAAAATCAAGATGAAAACCGCCAAATGCGCGTGGGTCGTGATGTTCCTCATGACTATCGTTTGCAGCCTCGCAGATTTTTTTGCCAGCAGCATCGGAAACAATAAGCTCCCGACAACTTTGTTCTTTTTTATTGCACTCGATATCGTGCTCATTGCATACAACAAAAAGCTCAAGCACATTCCATTGCTTAAAAATATGACGGTCGCTTTTTTATGTTCTACGCCATTGCTTTTGAACATTATCACGCCCGAAATGTTGTGGACAAAAGTGGGTCTTATTTACCCGGCTATTTTATTTGCATTTTTCCTCACGACAGCACGAGAAATCTACAAAGACCTTGAAGACGAAACGGGCGACCTTAAAGCAGGCATCATGACATTCCCGCTTATTGCCGGTTCGCAAACCGCACGGAGATTCGCAGGAGCCATCATCCTTTTCACTTGGATTTTACTCCCGCTCCCTGTCATTCAAAAATTCTACTCCCCCGTATTTTTGATAGCGACATTAGCGACGCTCACCCCATGCTTTGCAATAATCCTCACAAGTGCAAAAAAGAAGAATTACCATAAAGCACAATCGGTAACAAAGCTCGCCATGTTTTTGGGGCTCATCGCGCTTGTCGTCAGCACGGCTTTAAACTAATCTCGGATACAACGCACCGAATAGCTTGTTCTTGCAACAATCACACTAGTCGATTCTAATTGAATTTTCACTCTCAATATATAAATTTCTGAATAAGGGACCGAATGCGATGAAGACCAGAAAATGGCAGTAGTATGACTATTACTATAAAAACCATCATCATCTCTAGCCCCGCCTGGCATAATAGACAAGCCATAAACATCAGCCCCTTCCTTTTTATAACCACCATCACCTAAATCCCATAATAAACGGATTCTATTATTTTTCCCAGCTTCGTAATAGCCACCCGTCGCCCTGTAAAGCTGATAAAAATCATTAGTCAAAGGCAAATGGAAGCCCTGAGGACACACGCCTTGAACAGTGTCTTTTACAGAACACTGGACTCTAGTATATCCAGCTTCATTCTGACCAACACCACATTGAGTAGCCTTTCCACCAGCAATGCCCGCACTATCCATAGCGGCACTCCACAAATAAATGCGACCATATCTAGCACAGCTATCAGCGATTCCATTTAAGCAGAAACTGCTGGAATCAAGCGAAGCCGTCCGCCCCTTATACGCATAGTTTAAATTCTGAGCCAGCCAGACTTGGTCAATCACATCATTATCACTAAATTTTTGCTGAATTCGGACAACTTTATACACCTGACCATCACGGACATCAAGGTATTCGCCATAAGAACCATCCACTAATTTATCCTTATTCAAGTATTCGGTAGAAACGTACTTGCAATCGATTCCCTGAGGACAATTGCGTTCGTAATATCCATTCGGTTTGATAAGAGGATCGCCGTCAAAAGTCAAAAAATCGCTGTTATATTCGGCAAGACTACTTGAAGATTCGTTTGAAGAAGAACTTTGTTCGAAACTTGACGAAATATTATTTTGTACGCTAGAAGAGGATTTCGCTTGTTCGCTGGACAAAGAATTTAATTTCTCGCTAGACGAGGAACTTACTTGCAGACTCGACGAAGACTGCACTGTTTCACTAGATGAAGACTTTGCCTGTTCGCTAGAGGAGGATTTTGCTTGCAGACTTGACGAGGACCTCATTTTTTCACTAGACAATAACTTTTCTTTTTCACTTGACGAAGATTTCACTTTTTCGCTGGAAGAAGAAGCTACTTTTTTGCTAGAAGATGAAGCAAGAACTTCACTAGAAGAACTTTCTGCAACATCATCTAGAGTGGATGGAGGGGCCGAGCTAGACTCGTCACCGCAAGCAATTATCGTGCAAAAAGCTGCACAAAGAGCGATCAAACCAATTCGTTTTTTCATATCACTAACACCTTTTAGAATTTTATCAAAAAATATAAAAAATTCCGTTTAACAGAAAATGTAAAAGGCGATAGCCGAAAAAGAGCGTTTTTACATAAAACGTAAAAATCCGCAAAATTTTCCTTCATTTTTTTGCTCCAAAACCCCTTACCGCAAATTTAAGCTGTTTCTATTTTTGGAGCGTCCGCTACCCTGCTTGCATCCATCCGGGTGGGCTACGACCCTTGAGGTAAGGGCAGCTTAAATTTCAAAGAGGCTATATGCTCGACGAATTGCACGAAGAATGCGGTGTTATCGGCATTTATAATGGCGACACCGTTGTCCGTAATATTACAATGGGGCTTTACGCCCTGCAGCACCGAGGTCAAGAAAGCGCAGGCTTCGCCGTGACCGACGGAGACAAGATACGCGTCCGCAAATCTATGGGTCTTGTATCGACGCTGCTCCGCGAACACAACATTGACGAATTCGATGGCTTTGCAGGAATCGGACACGTGCGTTACAGCACAACAGGAGCAAGCACTCTCGCAAACGCGCAGCCGATTCTAGTAAGTTGCAAATGGGGACAAATTGCAGTCGCCCACAACGGCAACATCACTAACGCAAACGAGCTCCGCGCCGAAATGGAAGCTGACGGACACATATTCCAGACAACATCTGATTCCGAAATTCTTTTACACGAAATTGCACGCACGCAAGCCGACAACTTAGGCGACGCCATCAAAAAAGCAATCACAAAATTCACTGGAAGTTTTTGCCTTGTGTTTATCAGCAAAGATTCCATGTACGTCGCTCGTGACGGCTTTGGATTCCGTCCGCTTTCGCTTGCCCGCATGGGCAAAGCATGGTGCGTTGCCAGCGAAACATGCGCATTCGATTTGCTCGGCGCGAACTACGTTCGCGACATTCAGCCCGGAGAATTTTTGACAGTCACCAAGAACGGGCTGCATTCCGAACGATTCACGCAAAAAGACAGGCTCGCCCACTGCATTTTCGAATACATTTACTTTAGCCGCCCCGATTCCAAGATTTTCGAACAAAGTTGCGACAAGATTCGCCGCAAAATGGGTAAGCAGCTCGC
>CAMZGI010000029.1 GCA_947306305.1 uncultured Fibrobacter sp. | reverse complement strand
ACGCACACCTGCCCAGGTGGTGGAATGGTAGACACTGGGGACTTAAAATCCCTTGAGGGCAACCTCGTGCGGGTTCAAGTCCCGCCCCGGGCATTGTTTTTTCTCATCAACTTAGCAGAAGGTGGAAAATCATGATTGAATTCTATCCAAACAGCATTTACTATCCGCGCGAAGCGGTTGATGAAAAGCTTGCCAAAGGCGAGCTTGAAAAGATGAAAAAGCACCTCGTAGGCTGGACAGAACGTCATCGCGACGAAATCTGGGAATGCGCCCGCGAAGATGCCGAAAGCCCCACCGACGAGATTTTGCTCGACAACTTGCGAGCCTTGCTGCTTTGCAAGGGGTCTTTGCAGCCAGCGGCTGAAATGGGCGAAATGATCCACGAAATCACCAAGGAAGTCTGGTACCAGAACGAGAACGGGCCGAAGGATCCCGATGTTATCGCAATGGATTGGCAGACGAAGTACTTGACCAAGTGGCGCGAAGCCCGCATGTTCGAGGCGTTCGTTCTTATTGAAAAGAACGCGGAGATGCTCATCAAGATTTTGAGAAGCTAAAGACCCGCCGACCTAAAGCGGAAATTTTAGAGAAAAGTTCCCGAATGGGAACTTTTCTTATTTACACCTGACGAAAAAAGCCCCGAACCCTTACGGGTTCAGGACTTCTTGTTGTGTGAGGAGGAAAATGCAAGTGATTAGATCCGTGTAAGGAGATTCCGCAACAAGTGCGGAACGACATCGCAAGGATGCAGGCTCAGGAACCTTAGCAAGGTTGGCGAGCCTGTCGAACCATTAGTGAACGGAAAGCTTTAGCGTTTTTTGCTGGGAGCCGCTCTTGACGATGGCAAAGTACATGCCGGTGGGGAGCGGAACTCCCTTGCCGAATTCGGCGAGCCCTTCACCGTGGCCACGGTGCGAGCCGATGAACCGCCCGTTCATACTCACAAGGTGGACGACGTAATCGCTAGAAGCCGGAATAGTCACCATCAACGCAATGGATGCGTTCGAATGCGGGACTCTGCTTACAGAGAGCGGATTGGCACGTTTTTCGGGCGTTGCAATCACCGTTTTGTCCGATTCGAAGTTGAACCAGTCGATATTAGCCAAGTACGTGTCTTCGCCAGAATACGTGAACGTGAGCTTTTGCTTGCCCGCCGGGAGCGAGACCTTCGTTGATGTTTCGTACCAGTCGTCCCATGCAGTCGATTTTGCAGGATCGACCGTAAGCGTTCCAAGAATCTTGCCGGCAGAATCCGTCACCGTGATGGCGGCTTCTTTTTCGGCACCTGTAGCCACGCGAGCGGTCAACACATAGCTGCCAGCCGCAGGAACATTCACATAGTACTGAGACCAGTCGCCATCGTTAATCCAGCCGATATTCGGAGTGCCCTTGGAATCTTCTTCAATTTGCACGCCATCCATCGCTACGTAATTTTCTGCTTGGATTTTGTCCGAAATTTCAAGAGGTTCAAACGGAGCGTTCGTAATCTTCAAATTTCCATCGAATTCATAAATCTTGCCCGGAACAGTCGAAGTCGAGAATTTATTTGTACCCGATGTCACATTCAACGTGCTGCCCACGAGAGACTTGATAGCAACGTATGTGAGCTTGCCTCCCTTCCATGCCATGGAATCGATTTCAAAGCCGCCACGAGCACGGATGCCCTTTACGCTACCGTCCTTCCACTGCGACGGGAGAGCCGGAAGCAAGTTGATTCTGTTGTTATGGCTCTGGATGAGCATTTCGTTCACGCCAGAAACTGCACCGAAGTTACCGTCAATCTGGAAAGGCGGATGCGCATCGAACAAGTTGTTGTAAGTCTTGCCCGGAGTGAGGAGCATGCGAATCATTCTGTAAGCATGGTCGCCATCGTGCATACGAGCCCAGAAGTTAATCTTCCATGCGAGAGACCAACCCGTTGCATCGTCGCCACGCTGTTCCAAAGTCACGCGAGCGCCCTTGATCAAATCAGGAGTTTCTTCCGGGGTAATCTGCGCGCTCGGGAAAAGTCCATACAAATGAGAAATGTGACGGTTATGGTTGTTCGGGTCATCCCAATCTTGGAGCCATTCTGTAATTTGTCCGTACTTACCCGTTTTGGTCGGCGGCAAACGCTTGACAGTCGCTTCCATTTTTGCACGTACATCTGCATCGACATCGAGAATCTTGGATGCTTCAATCGTGTAGTTGAGCACATCGCGGATAATCTGGTTGTCCATCGTCGGGCCAAAGCAAACGTTGTATCCACCATGATCGTTTTCTGGAGAATCGCTCGGAGCGGTTACTAGATACTTGTTGCCCGTTTCCGGTTCTTCGACGAGGCTGTTCACGAAGAAGAGCGCAGCGCCCTTCATCGTTGCATAAACGTCCTTGAGGTAAGCCTTGTCGGTCGGGTTAAAGAGGAAGTGTTCCCAAAGATGCGTCGAGAGCCAGCCAGCGCCTGTCGGCCAAAGGCCCCAAGCACCATCAATCGGAGCGGAACGGTTCCAAAGGTCGGTATTGTGGTGTTCCACCCAGCCTTCGTCAACGCCCCAATGCACTTTTGCGGTCAATTCGCCCTGCGGAACCATGGACTTGACTTTGTCAATCAACGGCCAAACGCATTCAACGAGGTTTGCGGTTTCTGCCGGCCAGTAGTTCATTTCGAGGTTGATGTTCGTCGTATATTTACTGCCCCAAATCGGGTTCGTATCTTTGTTCCAAATGCCCTGCAAATTAGCGGGCTGCCCACCCTTGCGAGAGCTTGCAATGAGCAAGTAACGGCCATATTGGTAATGGAGTTCTACGAGAGACGGGTCGTTTGTTGAATTGAAATTCTTGACGCGGGTAGAAGTGATGTCGCCTGCACTCTTGTCGGCTTCGCCCAAATCGAGCTTGACGCGATTGAAAATAGTCTGGTAATCTTTCAAGTGCGTCGCAAGCAAGTCTTCGTAAGATTTTCCCTTAACTTTCGACATGATTTCGGCGGCGAGTTCGCCCGGATTGCCGGTCACATCGTTATAAGCCTTGAAGTTCGTCGCGGTCGTGAGCACGAGCGTTGCACTGTTTGCGCCTTCGACAGAAATATTTCCGTTCACAACGCTGACTTTACCGCCATCGGTAAACACGTTCAAGCGATTCTGGAACTTGATAGCATTGACTTGGACATCGTAAATAAGCGTGTTGCCTTCGGAGCTCATGCGGTTGCTGCGATGAGGCGTAGTCATTGTTGCACCAAAGTTCACCGAGCCGCTCTTGTCCGCAGACAAATGAACGACAATCACATGGTCGGGATAGCTAGCGAAATATTCGCGAGTGTGATTGACTCCGCTATGCGAATAAGTTGTCTTTGCTATTGCAGTTTTGAGGTCGAGTTCACGGCGGTAATTCGTAGCACCGTTATGAGACGTGGTAATGATGAGGTCACCCACAGGCTGGAAGCTTGCAGGGCCAGGGCCAATCATGTAATTGGACACAATGGATTCTGCAGCTCTGTAATCGCCACGGAACAAAGCATCGCGAGCTTCTTTCAGGTGGCTAGCAGCGCCTTGCTTGTTGTTGTTGCCCGGATCGCCAGACCAAACCGTGCTTTCGTTAAGGCCGATGTAATCCTTGGTGACACCGCCATAAATAAGGCCGCCCATGTAGCCGTTGCCAATCGGAAGCGCGTTCGTGAATTCGGAACCAGCGTCGCTGTTGTACCACAATTTGAGCGGATTGTCCGTTGTCGCGACGGCACTCGAAAAGCCAACTGCGCAAGCCAACACCGCAGAGCCAAGAATACGACTAAAAGATTTCTTTGTGTTAAACATAATGTCCTCCACGTTAACCTAAACACACCAATTAAGGGTTATTCCCACTATAAAAAATACCCCTCGGAGAGGGGTTTTCATAGTGTTAAAACATTCTTCTCATTGATTTTTTATCAATACGGGATATTGAAAAAAACAGAAGCAAAAAGCCGATGCCGGAACGGAGTCCGGCATGACTTTTCACTCATCGCTCATAGCCCATTACTCATGGCTCAAAGGCACGGAGTGCCGGGCACATCGCTCATCACTTCTTCACTGTAATGCGGAAGGCTTGGCCGCCGTTCTGCAACTTCACGACGTACACGCCGGAGTTCTTGACGATAGCCGCAGTCATCGCATGGAGATCTTCAACGCCACGAGTCGTGAACGCGCCGACCTTCTTGCCTTGAGCATCAAAGACGTTGTAGTTCTTTTCGGCTGCGGCAAGCTGGCTTATAGCCATGCCCGGAAGAGCGACCGGATTTTCCGTATTGACAACCGTATCGGTAATATCTTTTTTGCCTTTATCGTTCGTATAAATCTTTTCAATTTCATCTGAGCCGTACTTTGCCGGAGAAATTTCTTTGTTCCAACCGAAGTTTCTAAAGCCGAGGAGCGAGTATTCCGTCGGGTCGTTCAACTGCTTACGAACTGGAGCAATGCGGAACGTGTGAGTGTATTCACGATTGGAGTTCAAGCGGTAAGCTTGCATCGGTTCAGCACCCCAGGAGTTGATACCGCCAAGACCCATCTGGTGCAAATCGACACGGAGAGTGATGTCCCTGTCACGCTTGAGTTCCCACGGGAGCTTCACATCGGTAAGCTGTTCTGGAGTGTAGTGCTGAGCGCTGAATTCGAGACGCGGATTACCCACAATCATGAGGCCCTTGCCATCTTTATTCGTAAGCGTAGCCCACTTCACATCGGTGCGCTGACCCGTTTCGCCAATTTCCATGTACATGACCGTCATAGAATCGGCGTAGGTAGAATAGACACCCATGAAGCTGCCGCGATTACGTCCAAGGTAGTTTTCATCTGGACCACGACCAAAGTAACGAACCTTCTCGTAACCACCCGGAACCGTGAAGAGCGTACCTACGTTCGGAATGTAGCTCTTGGTGCCATCCGGGTTGAACGTGTAATCGACAACGATATCGCCACTGCCATAGACGTAGTAAGTGAGCTTCATCTTGGAGCTGCCGACATCCGGGAAGCTAAAGTTGAACGTCACCTGAGTTTCTTGTGCAGAAACTTCCTTGACTTCGGAGGTCACATTGCGACGTTTGCTTGCGTTTCGCCATTCGCCGTGACCGCGTTCCATGTTGAAGCCCTTGTCGTTATCGGTCGGAGCGCGCCAGAAGTTCGGACGACCGCCATCTTTAATAATCGTATCGCCACCGAGAACGTAGCTAGCGAGCATGCCGCTTCTTTCGTCAAAGGTAATCTTGAAGTCTGAGCCTTCAATCGTAAGACCGTTGTTCTTAGAGACCTTGGTCGCATTCATGGAGCTGATATCAATTTCAGTGGACCAAAGCTGTCCCAAGTCAATGCCGAACTGCTCATGAGCGATGCTGTAGCCAGCGTTAGCCCAGAGTTCATCCTTTTTCAAGCGGAAGTCGATATCGAGGAAGTATTCGGAACCGACTTTCGTTTCGATTTCAGGCATCTTGATGGTCACGGCCTTCTTTTCGTTCGGACCGATGTTCATCTGCGTTCCGTCAATCTTGCCTTCCTTAATAATCTTGCCATCTTCCTTAATTTGCCAGTAAGCATCGAGGAAGTCTCCGAGATTCTTGTAGAGGTAGCGGCTTTCGATTTCAATCCGTCCCTTGGCTGCATCTACGTTTTTCACGCGGACTTGAGCATACTGGTATTTGACTTCCCACATTTCCGGCTGGATTTTGCGGTCAGGGAACACGAGACCGTTAGCGCAGAAGTTGTCGTCGTTCTGCCAGTCGCCCCACATGCCGCCGAATTCAAAGTACGGAGTGCCCTTGTGACGGAGTCCCTGGTCGATGAAGTCCCAAATGAAGCCGCCGAAAGAACGCGGGTTGCCATAGAATGCGTCCATGTATTCTTGCAAATCGCCCACAGAGTTACCCATTGCGTGTTCGTATTCGCACAACATAATCGGCTTGTTCGGATCGTTGTAGCCAGCCACCGCTTCGGGGCCAAAGTACATCCAGCTGTTCACATCGGCGTTGTTCCAGTCGCCTTCGTAGTGCACAAAGCGAGTCGAGTCAATTTGATGAGCAGCTTCGCGTTCAGAGGCGAACACGTTACCGTTACCCGCTTCGTTGCCCAAAGACCAAAGAATCACAGACGGATGGTTCTTGTCGCGCTGCACCATGCTTCTCATACGATCTACAGCCGGAGCACGCCAATCGTCGCTGTTTTTCGGAAGATCATTGTTTGCGCCATGGCTTTCGACGTTCGCTTCGTCAATCACGTAAATACCGTACTTGTCGCAGAGATCGTACATCATCGGATTGTTCGGATAGTGCGACATACGGAGCGCGTTGATATTGAAACGCTTCATGAGCTTGATGTCTGCTTCCATGCGGTCGTAAGGCACTGCACGGCCATTATCCGGGTCGAGTTCATGACGGTCAACCCCGTGGAATTTCACCGGCATGCCGTTCACCAAAAGACGCGGAGCGCCGTTTTCTTTCTTGATTTCAATCTTGCGGAAACCGACCTTGTTGCTTTCGACTTGGACAATCTTGCCGTCAGCATCTTTCAACGTGAGCACAGCGCTGTAAAGATCTGGCGTTTCAGCAGACCAACGCTTTGGAGAAGAAAGCGGAAGTTCAAAATACACGCTCTTTTCGCCGCCGTTGCCGCCAATGGCAGAAACCTTCTGGGAAGAGGGCTTGATCACTTCGGCCCCCGTTGCATCGTAGAGAGAAAGTTCTACAGTATATGCCCCCGATTCCTTGCCAGTCGAGTTGTAAACCCAAACGGAAGTCTTCAAGAGGCCATCTTTGTAGCCGTTCGTGAGCGTTGCGTCAATCTGGAAGTCCTGAATGTGAACTTCGGGAACTGCGTATATATATACATCGCGCATAATGCCAGAAAGACGGATAAAGTCCTGGTCTTCGAGCCAAGAGCCGTCGCACCAGCGGAACACCTGCACAGAGATGTTGTTTTCGCCCTTGCGGAGATATTTATTAATGTCAAATTCATGACCCGTGAAAGAGTCTTCGCTATAGCCTACGTAATTGCCGTTGACCCAAACATAATAAGCGGATTCAACACCTTCAAAGTGCAAGCGGATGCGCTTGCCGTCCCACTTTTCGGGAACAGTAAACGTACGGCGATAATGACCGACCGGGTTAAAATCAGTCGGAGCGTACGGAGCGGATACGCGGTTGTTCTGAGACCACGGATAAATCACGTTCGTGTAAATCGGATGGTCGTAGCCCAAGAGCTGCCAAGAGCTCGGCACCTTGATATCGTCCCACTTGGACACGTCGTAGTTGTCCTTATAGAAATCGTTGTTGCGCTGGCTCGGCTTTTCAACGTGGAAGAATTTCCATGTTCCCTGCAAAGTCTGATACCATTCCGAAGCATGACGGTCGCCCTTCACGGCTTCTTCAACAGTCGTGTAAGGCATGGATGTCACATGCGGCTTCAAGGTATTAACGCCAAAGATTCTCGGCTTGCCATTCCATTCATCGTTGGGCTGAGCAAATGCTGAGGCTGCCAAAACCAAACCGGCAGAAATTGCCAAAGACAAAGTAGATCCGAACTTCATAGAGTCCTCCCTTTCATATTCCTGCTTAAAAAGATACCCCTATTTTTAAAATATCTTTCATTTGCTTTTTAATCTTCTGTGGACACTTTATCCAAGTGTCAAGTTGGAATATTCCGAAAATAGCCCTAAAAAGCAGCAAAATACGTTACATACAACATTCATCTAAAGTTGCACGACAAAATTTTCGTCTTCAAGACGCAGCGAAACTTACAAAATTATGTCATTACAAACGGTTCGGGCGAACTTTGCTGCATAACGGCTTTTTTGTATCATTAGCTTTACACATTTTTCTCAATTTTCACAACGCTTTATTTTTTTTTTCAACACCATTTCGCAACACCATTGGCTCTTCCAGCTATATTTTGAACAGGTCTAGAGAATTATTCAGGGATAATAGGCTAGGCCGGGTGCAACAAAAAATGGTTTGGAAAACTTTTTTATCAACCAAAGGAGTCGATATGACCATGTCTAGATTCATGGCATTCACAGGCACAGTAGCTTTGCTTAGCTCTCTGTCTTTCGCCTGGAGCATCAGCGGTACGGTTTCTTCTCAATCGGGACGTGCTCTTGACGGTGTCAAGGTGTCTTCATTCAACTACGCCGGATTCGAAACCACAACGGGCGCAGACGGTTCGTTCACGCTTTCTAATGATGGGAGTGCATTGCACACTTCAATCGCAGCCAAGGCTTCCGTCGGTTTCAACCACAATGTCATTACCATTTCGAACATCAAGGCCCAAACAGTCACCGTGTCCGTGATGGACGCTCTTGGCAAGGTTGCTTTCTCCAAGACGCAGCACAACGTTACTGGCTTTATGTCGATCGACTTGAACAAGAGCTCTGCTAAGGGCGCTAAGTTCGTCCGCATCAACGCTGATGGCGACCGCAACACCTACCAGCTTGGCAAGACCGTCACTCTCATGAAGGAAGGCGATCCTCTTCCGATGTTGCAGTTTGCAAAAAACGGCTACAAGAACCTGTCTTACCAGGCAAAGGCCGAAGTAGAAACTGGCGTCAAGATTACGATGGAACGCGAATCCAGCACTCCGACTAGCTCTGAATCCAAGCCGGAAAGCTCTTCTGCAACCGCAACTTCTTCCGCAACAGCAGAATCTTCTTCTACTGGCGGCGACGTGGGACAATTCATCGTTGACTGCGCCGGCAAGACTGCAAAAGCCGGTGACGAGACTGTAAAATTGACCGTCAAGGGCAGTTCTGGCCAACGCCAGTTCATCATGCACGTGCCGAGCGCCTACAAGGGCGACAAGGCCGTACCGCTCGTTATTGACTATCACCCGATTGGCGGTAGTGGTTCAGGCCAGATGGGTAGCACGACCTACAAGAAACTCACCGACCCCGAAGGCGTTATTTCCTTGTACCCGCAAGGCACCACCAAGACGATGGGCCCGGGTTGGAACGTCGGTCCTTGCTGCTCCAACGACGATGACCTTGAGTTCACTCGCGAAATGATCAAGTATGTCAGAGAAAAAGCTTGCATCGACCCGCAGCGCATCTACGCAACAGGCTTCTCCATGGGTGGCGGTATGAGCAACCACGTGGCCTGCATGATGTCCGATGTCTTCGCCGCAGTCGCACCTGCCGCTATGGACTTGAACAAGACCAACAGCGCCAAGTGCACAAAGGCTCGTCCGATTTCTGTCATCAACTTCCGCGGTACTGCCGACAACGTCTGCCGTTACCAGGGTGGCGATAGTGGCTTTAACGACGGTTTGAACTTCCTCGGCGCTGAAGGCACCTTCAAGTACTGGGCAGAAGCAGACGGTTGCACCGGCTCTCCGACAACGAACAAAGATGGTTGCCAGGAATACTCCAACTGTAAGGACGGCGTGAAGGTCGTGCTCTGCACCAAGCAGGGTGGCGGACACGAACAGGGCAATGGCAGCATCGGCTGGCCGTTCCTCAAGCAGTTCACTCTTCCGGCTAGCTTCGTGAAGTAATTTAAAACCTAATTGATTCCATACACCAAAATCGCCCTAGCGGAACCCGCTAGGGCGATTTTGTATTTGCGTCGAGTGTGGTTGATATAGAGTGTGGATGGATGTAGAATGGCAAGAATGACAATGCTGAATATGAGGTCTATATAAAAGGCGAAGCCCGCTCTACAGAACGGGCTTTGTGCTATATATGATGCGAGAATAATGGATACCTTCTCTAGTAACTAGTAACTATTAACTGGAAACTAATAACTAGCACCCCACTACCCGTAAACGAGACCGAGGGCCACCGCGACCACAAAGAAGAACGCAATCTGCTTGACAACAACCAACTCATTCTTATTCATGGACGACCACCTTTTTAATAAGCGACTGGTCGCCACCTTTGCGGATGAAGAACACGCCTTGAGAAAGCTTGCGAAGCTTTGCGTCCGTCTTCACTAGCTTCATGGCTTCGGACATTCCCTTGGCGGTAAACGAGCCAAGTTTTTTGCCTTGCATATTATAAACGCTAAAGCTGCTTTCGGCTTCGGTCATGTCAAAGCGGATTTTTGCAATTCCATCTGGCGGAGTTTCCTTAACAGCCTTGAATTCAACGTAATCGATATCAATCCAGTCGTTGGTGATTTCGAGCTTCAGCTCATGTTCGCCAGCCTTCAATGCCACCTTGCCGCCGCTCACTTCGCTAAATGTGTCAAAGCCCTTTCCGTCGTTTGCGATTTCGGTACCGATTTGCTTGTCGTCCATGTAGAGAACAAAGCTGCCTGTCCCGTTTTCGCCAGCCACATTGGCAACAATTTCGTAATCGCCATCGGCTTCAACCTTCACGGTGTATTTGAGCCATTCGCCCTTTTGGTTGTGGCCCACGGTAATACCCATGTTCGGCTGGTAAATATCGACATCGTCCTTGCGGAGCTTGCCGCCTTCGTTACCCTTGCTCAAGTCATTATAAGCCTTGCCAGCGCCACCCTTATTGTAGTTTTCAGCCTGAACCTTGCCAGGGATAGCAATCGCTTCGGTGTAGGGACCGTATTCCTCAGGCGGTTCGTCAGGAACCACAGACTGGCTCGGATCGACCAAGTTCACAGCCGGAGCATTGGGGTCAATCGTCTTGTCGATAAGCTTGAGCATTTCGGAGCAGTAGCGACGGCCAAGTTCAATCACGCCCGCACGGCCAAAGTGGTAGGGGTCTTTGCCATTGCCCTGCAAGCCCTTGGATGAAGCCAAACCGAACTTTTTAAAGTTGTTCTTGAGCTGCGCAATGCCGCCATTCTTGCTGCCGCAGCAGTTGTTGCCTTCTTGGAGGAGTTCCCCCGCCACGAACGGGACTTCGTTTTCGTCCAAGTCTAGAGCGTCAATTACGTCCTTGTAAGTCTTATAAACCGTCTTACGCCAGTTGTCGTCCGTGCCGTCAGATTCGCCCTGATGGAAAATGAACCCCTTGATAACGCCGACTTCTTTAGCTTTTTTGGCGAGTTCCAGAATGCGTCCCGGAGGGTTTCCGTCGTAATCGTTGATCCAGCCCCAGCCTTTAATATCCTTGCCATCGCCGTTGAAATACGCTTGGTACTGGTCTTTGTCAAATGCCCTGATGCTCACGGCGCCGATAGCGACCGGGATAATGCCCACGGTCACGCCTGGCAAGGAATCGACCATCGCACGGCCGAAATAGTCCGCCGGGGAGAGGTTTTCAAACGCGTGGAACATCGGCGGAATAGCCGCAGCCCACTCCCCCGCCTTGATGGACTGGGTCGTCTTGCCGCTACGGCTATTTGCATTTGCCGTATGCGAAGCGAGCATGATGAAGTTCTTAGGAGCCTCGGCCTGGTCCTCGGACGGGACGATATCGCCGTTACCCGCCATGTTGGACTGCCCGTAAGCAATGTAAATGTGGAAGTTCGGGTTCGGAGCAGCATTTGCGTTCGTAAGCCCAAACAGAGAAAGGCCAGCCGCAGCGCCTGCGACTGCCATCATTTTTTTGAAAGATTTTTCAACACCCATAATATTTCCTTAAATTGATGCACCAGTTTATAAATTATCCAAATAATGCACCAAAGCCCCCAAAAGGGGGCTATATATTATGGACGTTTTGTCAATAGGATGTTTAGGATCAGCAATTAAAGACTAATTACATTTCTGTATAGATTGCAACCGAATACTAAAAAAGTTATAATCATTAATTGTTTGTGCTGCTGTAGCTCTATGATAATTAACACAAACCTTAAATTTTTCATTAAGGGCATTTATGATAAAAGCAGTATTTGTAGATACAGCCAAGGCACCAACATGTTCCTGAGCATCTTCCATCATATAGAGCCTTAGTTCTTTTTTCGCAGAATCTGTATCCAATTCCGCTGCACTTTTTATAGGATATGTTGTAAACTTAGTCGTGTCAATTTCAATGCAATTTGTATCTTTTCCAAGTTTAAACATGACTCCTCCATTTTGGTCTGTAGAGACATTGCAAACATAGCCTTCATTAGAACAAGAGCCAACAGGTGCTTGAATTTCGAATGCTCCACTATTGCACAGTTCTATAGCAAAGGATACAGCTGCGATGGAGAGGATTGTGAAAAAGATTTTTTTCATTTTAATATATTCCTTTGAATTGAACTTTGTTTTTTTGATTATAAAGTTTAAAGAACCTCTTCCGCTTAAGGTAACGAGGAAGCACTATGATCACTGCCTATTTCCAGCAATCTTATGCTTTTCTCATCCTTTTCACCCTCTAATTGGTGATAAGCGACCTTAACCCTATATTTTTTCTTAGACGCATTGATTATGAAAGCCGTATTCACCGCAACAGCCAAAGCACTTACTTCATAATCACCAACCATTCCCTCTTGCAGATATGGTCTTAAAAAGTACGAGGGAACGCCAAACAAATTGCCATCACGATTTCGCAGATACGTTTTAAAAAAAGTGTATTTTATGTCTTGGCAATCTTGATTTTTTCCAAGAGAGAAAAAAACACCTCCAGCAGGATCCATGGTCACCTTACAAACATACCCATAATCGTAACACACCCCTTCACGAAGGCTCTTATCGAAATTTTCCTCAGGTTGAGCACCAAATAAACCATTTGGATTGGGATCTGGATTACATTTTGCCGTAGGCAACTCAGGAGGAATAGCAAAACAAATTGTAGAAATCACAAATATTGCAAAACACAATTTTTTCATATCATTGCTTTCCTTTGAGCCTCAGCTTTGGTTGCTTATTTTTGCGGATGACGATATTCGAAGATTTGTTTAAAGTAGCAGTTCCATTTATTCTGAACAAAGTTTCATTCAAAGCATTCTTTTCATTTAACCCTCGATTTACAGGAATCACAGAAGAACCTCCTCCTGTAGGGCACCCTCCCCCCACACCAGCCAAGTCGGAATTAGGAAGCGAATCAAAAACAAATGAGCCATCATTTTGGTAGAAGCAGGCAATATTCAAGTAACATCCACCACCTATAAGTCCACAGAGAACCGCTAACGAATCATCCTTTTGATACAGAATGTAATCGTCTCCGATAAAATATTCTTCAGGCGGTATTGTAGAATATAGTGGTATAGGCTCTATCTCAACAACTATATCCCTACGATGCTCCGGAGTCGAATACAAATAATATTGCTCATGGGTCGAATCAAATTCCAACTTTGTAAATTTTTCCAACGTGAGCGGATTTCCCTTTTTTAGTTCTGATTGCAAAGAATCCATATTAGTATGGTCTGTCAGAACCCATATATTTTCTTTTTTTCCGCTATCCAATTTTTTTCCAATAACAAGACCCAGATAATCTCCAGAATCACAACATGGTTTAATCCATCCATACTCCACATGCAAGTACATTCCACCCGTGGAATCCCGCCACCCAATCGCATACTTTCCTTCACCATCCACTGTCGCTACATCATAGGTTCCTTCCCGCAGTATAGCGACAGCTAACGAGTTATTATCGGCAGCCGATGCAGAACTCGCAAAAGCTAAAATCACCATAAACAGAATACTATGGAAATAATTCATTTTTAATTTCCTTTCTTGTATGGTGGAAACATAACCTGCAACACCCCATAAGGGATATGTTCAATCTTATTTATAGAATACCCATAGCCCTGACTATTATCATTGTCACTATTTAATATAATCTTTAAATATCTTGTTTGGACAAGAATTCTTTGGTTTGCCAAAGAATTTCCCGTATAAGTACCTATTAAATGATTCCAACCATCGTACAGATAAATGTGGTCACCGACTCCAAGGGATGTCGCTGCACTAAAAGTCACATAGTGTTCCAAGCAGCCATCATCACCCGTATCAACAATTCCCATAATCTTCGCATTTGCAGGATAAGGATGGGGACTCTCTTCTTTATACAAATTTTCAATCAATTCAAAATCACTCACGATAGATGCAAGCTGAGCTTTTCCATCAGGACTATTGCCAGATTTTACATCAATCCCCTTTGCAACAACCTGCCATACCCCCATTTCAGGATTATCCACATCTACAACCTCCACATTATTAATTCTGTCAAAACATTCACCATCTACGACATCTGTTGATATTTCACCTTTGCAATCACGATATGCCGGTTTTTCTGCATCCTCTTTAGTAATTTTTTCAAAACCCTTAGTACGATTCCTCAATTTATTGCTATTAATGACAACACCATTAGTATCAACATTCTGTTTCGGCAACGAATCCAACCTCCAAGGGTAGTAGATTTTCCCTTGAGGCGACACCAAATACAAATCCAAATCATTTACCAATTTCCGGGTCATGTAATTAACTTCAGAATGATCCGTTCCAGGTGCATCATCCCATACAAGAGTCGTCCTTAATTTTTTTTGTAATTTCGGAACGAATATCGACCAACGTTTTTCACTTTCATAATTTTCTTCATTTCCACCTTCTTCCGACAAATAAAACTCCCGGATTTTTTCAAATTTTTTTGACTTTATATCATATTCATCCATCAATTTTAAAGCACCCTTGGCATTCAAACGCCCCCACCCCGTCGCAAAATCTGGACCTTGAGTATATGGAGTACATGCTGCCAAAAGCTGCATATTCGCTATATCAACATTTAAGCCACTACATCCCAGCATATCAATTGCAGAATGAATCATCAACGCTTTTGTCGTGGAATTGCGCATCGAAAAAGAATCCAAAGGCAATCCCGTCTTTTTCTGGAACTTTTGATACATTAAAGCAGCAACACCAGAAACAAACGGAGCGGCCATAGAAGTTCCACTCATTATATCATAATATTTACCATCCAATCTATACGGAACACTAGACATTATATTTGTACCAGGAGCCATGATGTCCGGCTTTATACGACCATCCCATGTCGGTCCCATGCTAGAAGTTGCATCCAACTCCATTGTTTCCGAGTCAAAATTGCCAACAATTATGGCATTTTTAGATTCATTCAAGATGCTATGATAACCTACACCAAGAGATTGCTGAACACTTTTGCCATTATTTCCCGCAGTTAAAACAACAGTCTTAGAACGATTGTCTCCCCGTTCAGAAAAATCATTCCAATCCATAAAAATATTTTGATCCAGATTACGATATTTACTTCCATAAAAAGTCAACTTCACATCTGTAAGCTTAATTTCACCGAAGAAATTCTTCAAAGGCAATCGACAAGACGCTTCTGAAACATAATGCGAATGGTTTACAACATTCCCTCGTTGATTACCAAACCACATCGAATCAGAATAAAATTTCACTTTAGGAGCAACACCCCTATATTGATAGGGAGTCGCATTTGCAACAGAGTCTGACAATCGACCGTTTCCGCCAATAATCCCGGCTACATGAGTTCCATGACCGTCTTTTATTCTCTTTGTTTCATCAACATTACCAACAGTTCTCTCATCATCATACCCATCAGCTTTTCTTGGTATATTTCCGCCGGAAGAATCTACTTCGTTAAACCCATCATGAGTAAAATCTATACCAGCATCATAAACACCAACCGTAACCCCCTCCCCAGTAAAATCAGCATTTGCAAGCCAATCTGCAGTCACACCCACAGCTTGCAAAGCCTGTCGCCATATAGAATCATTTTGCAGTTCCGTCAAATTTATAGCCTCACGGCCTTTGTCATTAAGCGGCACCCCCTGTCGATTTACATGCACATACCTCACATCCTTATGCTTTTCCAAACACTGCACAGAATCTTTATGGATCTTTGCTAAGATAACCCTGCGGTCAATATAGGTGCTATCGCCGCTGCAACTCATAACAACATTTTTGCACGCATTCATTGCCAAATCGGGCCAACATTCTACCATCATATCAATAACAGGGTGTTCCGTAATAACAGTTGTGCAAGAACCATTTACATCGCAGGTTTCTTTTTCCTCGTAAATGTCATTCAGAGAAAGTTCCAAGGAAAGGTGCGTCGTGTCGTCAACGGCAAAAGCATTATAAAAGCCATAAACCGCTGAATTTAAAATTTTCTTTTTTATCGGTACAATAGTTTTAAACAAATACAATCCCTTATCCTGATAACGCGTTGATTCAAGGCGGTTCACTCCCACACTGTCCAATTTCCGTTCTTCTTTGGTTGTCAGTGCTTTATCCTTGAGCAGCCAAAAACGTCCCTTGAGCGTCTTTGACGAATCCTTCGCCTCATATGGGGGGATCACCGATACTGAGGATCGGTCATACCAATAAACATGACTCGAATCTTGCTTGGCAGCTACGGGATCGCTACCCCATAAGATATTCCCATTGCCATCATAGACTGCCATCTTGTAATGTTCTTCTTGAACGTTCGCATGCGACTGGAACGAGTAATCATAGATGCAGTTCCATGCAGGGTAATTACGTCTCATAATTCGCAAATGAACAGTCGATTTCGCATGTGCAGGAATATTTCCATAAAACTGAAACGAAATCATAGAATGTTCCGAATCGTAATAATACTTTGCCCTCACAGAATCTACCTTAGACCAAAAATCTATTTCCACCCTAAGTGTAGAATCCACTTGATAATTGCCATATGGCATACCAGAGCAACTAGCATCATTTGGATTTACCCTGCAATACTGGATTTTCGGGTTTTCGGCAAAGTAACGGATGACAGGATTTTTAAGGGTAGAATCTGTCAAATTCTTTAAGGTCAAACGGTATTCCACCCAATTCCATTCGGTACGATGCCGTTCGCTCAACAATCGAACAGGGAGGGCCGAAGCCCAAAGAAAATTCACCGATAATATCAGTAAAAAAAATAGTAATCGAAATAATCTCACAAAATTCCTCTTACTATTAAATTATGTTATTATTTTATTTTGTCAATAAAATTTGAATTTGTATGTTTTTTTTACAACGTTGTATAAAATTTTAAAGTTTTCTAAATCAGAACAATTTTAGGAAACACAAACACAAAAAAAAAACGCATTTCTGCGGTTTCTCTTATTCCTGCTATTTTTTTTGCGATGACAATCGTAAAAAGGGCATCAGGATGACAGGCAATGAACATCATTCCGGCCGGAGCCTGTTCTGTGCAAAGTCGAAGGAAGCCGGAATCCAGATGGCGGATCAGGTCCGCCATGACATTTTCCTCATCCTACAGCCTACTAAGCTCTTCCAACTAGCAGCGGCTCCGCCGCTCCTCTAGTAACTAGTAACTATTAACTAGTAACT